>CAJWQP010000018.1 GCA_913045445.1 uncultured Nitrospina sp.
CGCGACATTTATGCCGATTTCATACACTCACTGAGATGATTGAATAATGCGTAATATTTTTTCAGTGCGTCATAGATTTTATTCGCGTCCGCGCCTTCGGGTCTTTGCTGGACAGTCTGGTAATCTGCCAGCATGACTTTCCAATCGGCATCTTTTTTCAGCCATTGTTTATCCACCACCCATTGGAAGCAGGACGCGTCATTCGTGCAGGTATCGCCCTGGTCATTCGCAAACGCGTGAATGGTTTTCAGTGCCATGTCGTAGGTGAGGCCAAACCTTTGCAGGGCCGCTCCCCGGTAATACTCGGTATCTTCCTTGGCAATGGCTTCTTTGAGTCGCGCCAGTGACCAGTTTAAATGGCTGAGGACTATCTTTGCTTTAGTTTCGCTGGGCATTTACAATACTGTGTCGACCGGATTTCTAATAAGTTTTTACGTGTGCCTACAATATCCTTATTTTGCCCAAAGCGGGAAGTTTTTTATTTATGATTTGGATATTTCTGGAGCTTTGAAAATCTTTTGGGAAAATGGTATTTTAGCTAACTTATAATTGCGAGTATCTATTCTGTTTATTGTTGAAGGTGTTGCTGAAATGAGACGGTTTATTGCGGCTGGAGAACTGACGGTAATTGACACTGAAGTGCGTTTGATGTGGACAAGCACGGACAGTATGAACGATCTGAAAAAGTGGGTCAATTATCAGGAAGCCGCTGATTATGCCCGTGAATTGAGCGAGAAAAAATATGCTGGGTTTGACAACTGGCGTCTGCCGACCCGTGAGGAAATGGGTACTTTGTATGATGAGTCCTATTCCAACCAGGACCAGTTCAAGAAAGAGATTCATATTTGCGATTGTTTCAAGCCCGGTGGCGGATTTTCCATGATTGCCGGTATCATCAGCGGGCGCATGCGCACCTGGGTATTAAATATTCGTACAGGTGAGTTTGATCAGCCAGATGGCTTATGGACATTGACAGAAGCGGCCCGCGCTGTGCGTACTATGGGTACGGATGAAGTTGTTCCGGGCGAGTGATGCCCAATGAAACATGTGTTCGTTCTCACGCTGTAGCATGGGAACGAGGGAAGCTTTTCAGTAATCTGCGGGGTCAGGAGATTTTTTAAATGATTGATATATACAATCCGTCTGAATCATTTTCTTCCAATGCGCTTATTGGAAGCATGGGAGAATATCAGGAGAAGTACAAAAAATCTATTGAGGATCCAGATGGATTCTGGACAGAGGAAGCAGAAAAATTTGTCTGGTTTAAAAAATGGGACACCGTTCGCGAATTTAATTATGACGTAGGCATAGGGAATATTTCCATAGAGTGGTTCAAAGGCGGCAAGACCAACATGACGGTCAACTGCATCGACCGCCACCTTGAGACGAGAGGTGAGCAGACAGCTATTCTGTGGGAAGGTAATGAACAGGGGGAAAACAGTTCCCTGACCTACGATCAACTGCATGCAGAGGTATGTCGTTTTGCCAATGTTCTTAAGAAGCATGGCGTCCAAAAAGGTGACCGGGTCTCCATCTATATGCCCATGGTGCCGGAACTGGCTATCGCCATGTTGGCCTGCGCCAGGATCGGGGCGGTACATTCAATTGTGTTTGGCGGATTCTCCCCAACCGCGCTGGCAGACCGTATCCTGGATTCCAGTTGTACCTGCCTGATAACCACCGATGGCGCTTTTCGCGGGGCCAAGCCGGTACCGGTTAAAGCCAATGCAGACGAAGCGATTAAACTCGCGGCGCAGAGTGGGGTGAACGTTAAAACCTGTATTGTTGCTGAACGTGTGGGATCAAAAGTTTCCGTAGACATGGTTCCGGGTCGCGATTACTGGTGGCATGATGAGATGAAAGATGCCGAACCCGACTGCGAGCCTGAGCCGATGGATGCAGAGGACCCGTTGTTTATTCTGTATACCTCCGGTTCGACCGGAAAACCAAAAGGGGTACAGCATAATGTGGGTGGATATATGATATTCGCCGCGTTGACGCACAAATATATTTTCGACTATCAGGATGGCGACATTTGGTGGTGTACCGCAGATATCGGTTGGGTGACGGGGCATTCTTATATCGTATATGGTCCGCTGGCGAATGGGGCGACTACAATCATGTTCGAGGGAATTCCGACTTATCCCGATGCCGGGCGATTCTGGGATGTGGTGGATCGGCTCAAGGTCACCCAGTTTTACACAGCGCCCACAGCCATACGCGCTCTCATGTCGCATGGGGAGGAGATACCGAACAAATACAATCTGTCCACCCTCAAAGTTTTAGGATCGGTAGGTGAGCCGATCAACCCCGAAGCCTGGCGCTGGTATCACAAAAATGTCGGGCGCGGACGTTGCCCCATAGTTGATACCTGGTGGCAGACGGAAACGGGCGGCATACTCATAACTCCATTACCTGGTTGCACACCAACAAAACCCGGATCGGCGACCTTTCCATTTTTCGGAGTTCTACCCGTGGTGATCGAAGCAGAAACGGGAAAGATCATCGAAGGAAACGGAGTCGAAGGCGTGCTTGCTATCAAGGAACCCTGGCCGGGCCAGATGCGTACTATCTATAGCGATCATGACCGTTTTGAGGAGACCTATTTTAAAATGTATCCGGGTTATTATTTTACCGGTGACGGTTGCAGACGGGATGAAGATGGTTATTACTGGATCACAGGCCGAGTAGATGACGTTATAAACGTGTCGGGCCACCGTATGGGAACCGCCGAAGTCGAGTCGGCTCTGGTCCTGCATAACACGGTTGCCGAAGCCGCAGTGGTCGGGTTCCCTCATGATATAAAAGGGCAGGGGATATACGCTTATGTGACACTGATGGAGGGAGTTGAGTCGAGCGAAGAGCTGAGAAAGGAACTGGTCCAGTTCGTGCGCAAGGAAATAGGGCCTATCGCCGCGCCGGATGCCATCCACTGGGCACCGGGACTCCCCAAGACACGCTCTGGAAAAATTATGCGTCGCATTCTGCGCAAAATAGCCGCTGATGAATCAGATCAACTGGGTGATGTATCGACCCTGGCCGATCCTTCAGTTGTGGAAACCTTAAAAACCACGCATGATCAGATGATGAAGAAATAGTTAAGAGAACCTAAAAAAATTATTTTTTATGTGCGTAAAACTTTTGAGCATTGTCATTCTGAGCGAAGCGAAGAATCTCGTTTTTTATTTACTGGCCGTTAAGAGATTCTACGTCGCCTGCGGCTCTTCAAGAATGACAGGCAGTATGGTGGGTAGCCATTTATAGAGGCTCCCTTAATTTTCAGGAAAATAATGACTAGCCTGAAACGGCTAATAATGAAAAAATAGAAAATCCCCTGCTCCAATTGGAGACAGGGGATTTTTATATCAAAAAAACCTCACAACAAAATCGGTTGGGATCACGGAGCCGAACTACAGCTCAACTCCATGATTTCTCACGCGGCGTGAAAAAGGAAAGGCACCCCTTTCCCCCCAAATGCATGAGCGACGGTTAGCCTTATAATTCAATTAGTTTGGAGTTAAAAGTTTAACTCAAAATAATCGTATGTCAATTGAAATATCTTGAATAATTGAATTTTATCAAGCAAGGTCAGTTCTGATAAGTTTTTGAGTTGCGTTTGTTAGGAATGGATTTGCTGGCCAGGAGGGGAGTGTTTTTACCCATATTTTTATTGGCGACTCTTTGTTTAACTTCTTTTAAGCCTTTGTGAGACAAGCTATTTAGCGGTTGATATTTGACAGCGGCTTTGAACGCCGTGCGCGATTCTGCGAGACGGTTTAGCTTGAGATAAGCCCAGCGCAATCCATCATGTGCGGCAGCCAGGTGAGGCCTCAGTTCCAATTCTCTTTGAAACATAGCGATGTCCTCAAACGGATTGTCTTGTTTCAGCATGATGTTTCCAAGTGTGGTGCGAGGGATGGTCGTCATTGAGTAAGGTGAGATTGCATCGTTCCCTGAAACAATCTGTATGACGGGAGTTGGGTCCGGGTTTAAAGCCAATACTTGGTTTAAATATTTAGCGGCAGAATCAAACTTGCCTATTTTGTCTAAAATATAATAAAGACCTTTTCGTGATTCAGATTTATTAGGTTGCTCCTTTTATGCAGTTTGAAACATAACGAATGCATTTTTATAATCACCTTTTTCATAATACTTCCAGCCAAACCTGTTGTACACCTGTCAGCCGAAACGTTCTTTTCAGGATAGCCCTGAATTCATCAGTCAGAGCAAAATCAGGGTCCAGAGAGATAGCTTTGAGAAAATATTCTACCCCCAGATCAGGCCGTTTTTGTATTGAAGCCAACCCAGTCCGTTGTAGGCATGAGCTAGTGAACTTTCATCGACTTCGATTTCGCCCTTAAAAGGAGATTGAGCTTCGCAAAATTCAGCGATGCGCTCCCGAATCGCTCGGAGAGAATGATTCACTGAATTGAGGTTAAGAACGATTAATTGTGTGATCTGAGTGGCATCTAGATCAACGGCAAAATAGCGAATCATTTGCCGAAATTTAGCCTCAGAAATCTTTGAACGTTTTGCATATCGATTTATTGATTTCATAACAATAGGTTAACATGCCTTTTGACCTTCTGTTCTAGTCATGACCCTTATTATATTTTGGTTGTGCATGAAGAGTCCAGAGTGGTATCATGCTCAACTTGCCAAACCCTGATAAAACAATGGATAATTTGAAAAATATTTTAGTTTGTCTGGCCCTTGTTTCTTTTCTGGCCTGCTCCTCAGAAGAGGCTGATGTTTTAGAGCAGACTCAGGCTGATTCATCCGATTTCGGTGCTGTCCAGGAGAATTTTGTTTTTGAGCCCGTTGTCATTGCTCCGGGGGATAAGGCGATAGCAGATAAGGCTCCTGAGGGGATGGTTTTTATAAAGGGTGGATGTTTTATTTTAGGAAATAATTTTGCCCAGGTTGATGAAGCGCCAGAGCATGAGGTTTGCGTTGACGATTTTTATCTCGACAAATATGAAGTGACCCAGGCGCGCTGGGAAAAGGTGATGGGGTTCAATCCTTCCAAATTTCCTGCCCCTGACAAGCCGGTCGAGCAGATCACTTTTTATGATGTGCAGGAGTTTGCTGAAGAGTCGAAGGGCTTATGTCGAATTCCTACAGAAGCCGAATGGGAGTATGCCGCCCGTGGTCACGCCGATGCGCGTTATTTCTGGGGAAATATGATGAATGATGAGTATGCCTGGTACAAAGATAACTCGGGCGGCGAGACCCATCCGGTCGGACAAAAAAAGCCTAACCAGTTAGGGGTTTACGATATGATGGGAAATGTATGGGAGTGGACATCAGACTGGTATGATGCCGCTTACCCACGCGGCAAGCAGATCAACCCCACAGGCGTTCCTGAAGGAGAGTTTAAAGTCGTTCGCGGTGGCGCATTTGATTCGTCTGCTGGTGGACTGCGCATTACGAACCGCACATGGTTGCACCCGAAAAATAAGGTTTTCCCCAAAGTCACCACCTACGGTCAGGCAATGAACGAGATTTACAACTACGTTGGCTTCCGCTGTGCCATGACCATTCCCACCACTTCAAGCAAAAAGACATCCCCTCAAGCAGACGCTGAATAACTTTTTCTAAGATCAGTCTAACTGTAGGAATATTTACTTGCAGTCGGAGCAGTTGCCAAACAGGTCGAGCTTGTGGGAGGTGATGGTGAATCCGTTTTGGGCCGCGATTTCGTCCTGGAGTTTTTCTATGATGGGGTTGGTGAACTCAATGATTTTTCCGCATTCGGTGCAGATCATATGATCGTGATGTTTATGCTTGTAACGGTGTTCATAGCGTTTTTGCCCGTCACCGAAGTCCATTTCCGACGCGAGCCCACTCCGGATAAGCAGTGCCAAGGTACGGTATACGGTCGCCAGACCAATGTTGGATTCTGTTTCTGTGACAGTATTGTATAACTCCTCGGCACTCACATGATTTTCGCAATCAAGAAAGGCCTTGAGAACACAGCGTCGCTGACGAGTAATCTTGAGATTGTTCCGGGAGATGTACTCTTCTAGAACTTTCTCTTCTTTAGTTGCCATATTCTTAAAAAAGGTTTGTTATCTGACAGGCCAACTATACCATGAAGCGTTTATGATTCAAAACACGAGTCACCCTGTTGCTGGTATGTTCTGACGTATTGAAAAAATTATAACTGCTTCTTTATTTCTTCGGCACAAGAGTCGGCGGCAATTTCCAGTTGTTCACTGTTTGACATATTCTTTAACTGGTATTTCCCTGATTTAATCTCATCGTCTCCTATGATGAGCGCAAAGCGGCTGGCTGATTTGTTAGCTTTTTTCATCTGTCTTTTCATGCTTCCACCGTCATAATCCCGCTCAACGGACAAGCCTTGGGAGCGCAATTGGTTGGTCAGGTTGAAGGCTTGCTTTTGCGCTTCTTCTCCCAGGCATACTATGAAAACATCGGGATGAACCTCAAGGTCATCCGCTTTACCAAATGGAACTACAGAGATGAGGCGTTCCAGCCCCAGAGCAAACCCGAAACAGGGAGTCGAAGGTCCATCAAACTCTTCCACCAGCATGTTGTAGCGTCCGCCTCCACACAATGCGTTTTGTGCGCCGAGGTCGCTGGAAGAGACTTCAAATGTGGTGTGACTGTAGTAGTCGAGTCCGCGCACAAGTAAATGATCCAGTTCGTAGGGAGTGTTTGTGGAATCCAGTAAAGACCGTACCTCTTGAAAATGGTCTTTGCACTCATCACACAGGTGATCGGCTGTTTTGGGAAGCTCAGTTGCAATTTCCTTGTCACGCGGGACTTTACAATCCAACACGCGCAAAGGATTTCTTTCATATCTCTGATTGCAGTTTTCGCAAAGATCAGACAAGTGCATGCGTATTGAGTCTTTAAGGGTTTCCCTGTATGCAGGACGACATTTGTCACAGCCCAGACTGTTGAGTTGAACCTTCAGCCCGGTGAGACCGAGGGCTTTGAAGAAATCCATCAGCATGATCATCACCTCCGCATCAACGGCAGGGTTATGTGAACCCATAGCCTCAACACCGATCTGATAGAACTGCCTGAATCGGCCTGCCTGTGGTCTCTCGTAACGGAACATGGGACCGAGATAGTACAGTTTCTGCACAGATTGCGTTGCATACATCTTGTGTTCAATAAAGGCGCGAACTACCGAGGCGGTTCCTTCAGGACGCAGTGTGACCATCTCGCCACTCCGGTCCTCGAAGGTGTACATCTCCTTTTCCACGATATCCGTTGTCTCGCCGATGCCGCGCGAAAACAATTTTGTTTTTTCAAAAATGGGTGGACGAATTTCTTTAAACCCATACCGCGCGAAAACAGTATGCGCTTTACCTTCTACCCATTGCCATTTTTCAATTTCATCGGGCAGGATGTCTTTGACACCGCGTATTGCCTGGATTTTCATTTTATGTGAGTTTCTGTGTCTATAACGAGATTAAATGGACGCGGGTTAGTCTTTCAAAAATCTTTCAGCAGTTTCTACATCAAAACGACTGCCTATATAGAAAGGGACGCATTGATGTATATCACTCGGGGTGATGTCAAGAATACGCTGTTTACCCGTAGAAGCACGACCACCGGCATTTTCGACAATAAAAGCCATGGGGCCTGCCTCAAATGCAAACCTCAGTTTACCGTTGCTATTTTTAGTGTCGACGGGGTACATGAATATTCCACCTTTAAGAAGGGTCCTATGGAAATCGGATACCATGGAACCTACATATCTTCCCCGGTAAGGGCGATTGGTTTTCTCATCTTGCTCCTTAAAGTAATTTACCAGGTTTTTCTGGTTATCCTCCCACAGAGAAACATTTCCTTCATTAACGCTGTAGGTGTTTCCTTGAGTTGGAATCTTTAAATCCGGATGCGAGAGGAAGAATTCACCGAGCGCGGGATCAAGGGTAAAACCATGAACACCGTTTCCCGAACTGTATATAAACATGGTACTGGAACCGTAGATGATATATCCCCCGGCGACCTGGTCAGCCCCTTTTTGCAGAAGGTCTTCATCGGTCACCGAATCACCGATACTCCGTTTGCGGTAGATTGAGAATATGGTTCCAATACTGACATTGACATCTATATTTGAGGAACCATCAAGCGGATCCATCATGAAAATGTATTTTCCCGCTTTTTCTTTGGGAATGATGACAGGGTCAGCCATTTCCTCGGAGGTGATGGCGCACACCGTCCCTGACTTTGTCAATATATTCAGAAAGGTTGAGTTGGCAAATTCGTCCAGTTTTTGAACTTCTTCGCCATGAACGTTGACACTTCCGGTGACTCCCAGGATAAGGCCGCCGATTCCCGCCTTGTTGACTTCAAGTGAAATAATTTTGGCGGCGACAACGATCTCGTTCATCATACTGGTGAATTCGCCAGTAGCTCCGAGAAACCTCTTTTCCTGATGTTGCAGATGCTGAACTAAAGTGGTTTTATCCATCATATTCGTGGGTAGGTCCTTTCATCAAAAGTCGCTGATTCTACATCATATCTGGTCTCACGGCAACGAGAATGAAGTAGCTATGCCGGTCTTTCTGAGGTATTATAACTTATTGATGTTATTAATATAACTGAACTATGAATCAATACATCGCAGAATTTTCCGATCACTTAAAGATCGAGAAACGTCAATCGCCAAACACCGTATCAGCCTATCGGCGTGATATAAAACGCTTTGCTTCTTATTTTTCGGATAAGAAGATTTCTGCTGTCACAGCAAGTGACGTGAGATCATTTCTTCTCTATTTGCGGGAAGAGGGACTTGCCGCTTCGACTGTCGCCAGAAGCTTATCATCGGTGAAATCCTTTTTCAGCTATTTATTCACCGAAAACCAGATTTCCGAGAATCCCACAGAGATTATAGAGTCCCCTCGTCCCTGGCGCAAACTTCCAAGCGTGTTGTCCATGGAAGATGTTGATGCTCTCTTGGCCGCACCAGATACCCGAACGCCTGCCGGACTCCGCGACCTCGCTATGCTGGAAATGCTTTACGCGACCGGACTCCGCGTTTCGGAACTGGTCTCAGTGAAAATGAGTGCGGTTGATCTTAAAGTGGGTTATCTGCGCTCATTAGGTAAAGGTTCCAAAGAAAGAGTGGTTCCCCTGGGTGACTCAGCGCGAGTAGCGATTGAGGACTATATGCTCAATGGCCGACCAGTATTGCTGAAAAACAGGAGTTCCGCTGATATGTTCCCGACCCGGCGCGGAGTAGCCATGACCCGGCAGGGATTCTGGAAAATCCTGAAGCAATATACAGTCAAGGCAGGGATTGAGGGAAGTGTTTCTCCGCATACATTAAGGCACGCTTTTGCCACCCATCTTTTAGAGCGGGGAGCCGATTTACGGTCGGTTCAGCAGATGCTCGGTCACTCCGATATTTCCACCACCCAGATATACACCCACATCCTGCAGGAAAGAATGCACGAAGTCCACGACCGCTACCATCCAAGGGCCTGATGTTACTGGACCATAAGCCTACATTTCCCTTGACGAAAATAAGCAAAAAAGCTAACATCTCCTTTAATCCTGCCTGATTGTTTCTATCTCTTGGATTTTTAAAGGTTTCTGTCATATTTCTTGTTCTAACGGATTTTTGTTATGGTCTTTGATATCGCTGAAATCGGTGACGAAGGCTTGGACATAATGTTTCAGGTAGCCAAAGATCAATTCGAGATTGATCAGGAGGATTGCTCTTTAAGTAAAGATGTTGATGTCAGTGGTCGCTTGACCCGGGTTGGGGATGATATTTATCTCAAGGGAAAGGTGACTACGGAACTTGTTTTGAGTTGTTCCCGCTGTCTTGATCCATTGACTCACTCTGTTGATAGCAAATTGAAATCGCATTTTGTGCCGCCTGACCCTGATTCTGATGCTACAGGAGAGGTGGAATTGCATGCGTCTGATATTGATACTGAGGTTTACGAAGGGGACCAGATTGATCTGACTCAGTTGGTTCTCGACGGAATACTTCTCGCAGTTCCTGTTATTAGTTTGTGCAGTGATAACTGCAAAGGGATGTGTCCTCAGTGTGGAGTGAAGTTAAGCCAGGGATCTTGTGATTGCTCTAGCGACGCGCCTACTGACCCCCGGTTAGAAGTTTTGAAACAGTTAAAGAATAAACTCAAGTAAGGAGATCCAATGCCAGTTCCAAAGAAGAGAATGTCCAAGTCCAGACAGGGACAGCGCAGAGCGCATGACAAGCTCAGTCAGCCGACGATGAGCGAATGCCCTCAGTGTCACGAGATGCGTGCGCCGCATCATGTCTGTTCTCATTGTGGATTTTACAAAGACAAAGAAGTGATGGAGATAGAAGCGGTCTAGATCGTTTTTTCCATCAGCCATTCATATTTCATCTCCGACACGTATACTTTCTGCTAAAATTTTGTTTGCGGTGAGGGGAGAGTAAATGGATGCTCAGTTTTCCCCTCGACCTGTTGATCGAATTAATGTTGCAACTCAGAACCATCCTTTCCTGATGGGAGCTCCGTTTTGAAATGAAGATAGCTGTTGATGCCATGGGCGGCGATTATGCTCCAGACGCGATTGTTGAAGGTGCGGTGCAGGCGGCCAGGGAGTATGGTGTCGGGATCATTCTGACGGGTCTTTCTGATCGCCTGGAAGCCGAACTGTCAAAGTATGAAGACAGGAATGAATTGCCCATTGAAGTTGTGCATGCCGAGGATATTGTCGAAATGCACGAATCACCCGCCAAGGTTCTGCGCCGTAAAAAAAAGTCATCGATTAAGATTGGGCTTCAATTGGTTAAGGATGAGCTCGCCTCCGCTTTTGTCAGTGCCGGAAATACGGGCGCTGTTCTTGCTTTTTCCACTTTTACCCTGCGCCCCCTCAAGGGAGTTGACCGTCCTGCTATAGCCATCCAGCTACCGACTTTAAAGGGTCAGGCGATTCTACTTGACGCTGGAGCTAATGTGGACTGCAAAACTATCCAGTTATTCCAGTTCGGTATCATGGGCCATTCGTTTGCCAAATATATTCTTGGCAAGGAGACCCCTGATGTCGGCTTGTTGAGCATTGGCGAAGAAGACTCAAAAGGAAACGAGGTCACCCGCGAAGCCTTCCAGATGCTTAAAAGCAGTCACATTAATTTTATTGGAAATTTGGAAGGGAAAGAGGTCTACCGGGGCAACGCGGATGTTATTGTATGCGACGGTTTTACGGGTAATGTTGCGCTGAAGATCAGTGAGAGTCTTGCAGAAATGATAGGGACTAATCTTAAACAGCTTTTCATGACCAACTGGCGGACCAAGCTGGGATACTTTTTGCTCAAACCCCATTTCATGGAGTTCAAGAAATCGGTCGATCACTCGGAGACAGGCGGAGCACCGCTCCTCGGGGTCAACGGGGTTTGTATTATTGCCCATGGCAGTTCTTCTCCCAAGGCTATCAAAAATGCTATCAATCGGGCTAGGGAGTTGGTTGAAAAGAAAATGAACGATCATATTCGCGAGGATATTGAATCGAATCTTGCGGTGAGTAAAGATTCTTTCTGGAACCAAATTAAAAGTATAGCTTTTAATTCAGAAAAAGAAGAGAATACGAATGATGTTGCAGAAGAGAAAATCCATCCCCAGAAAATAAATCCAAACAGAACTGACTTCTAATTCCTGTATGAATAAACATACCCAGTTCAGGGCCGAGGTGGCAGGTACGGGCATGTATGTTCCAGCCGAGATACGCACTAATGCGGACCTGGAAAAAACTCTCGATACATCCGATGAGTGGATTCGTGCTCGCACCGGTATCTGTGAACGACATATTGCCGCAGAGGATGAGTCTTCATCGACTTTGGGAGTTAGGGCGGGGAAGATGGCTCTTGAGTCTGCGAATATTTCTCCTGAAGAAGTGGACCTCATCATTGTATGTACTTCTACTCCTGATATCCTTTTTCCTGCCACGGCTTGTTTTGTTCAGAAGGGGTTAGGCGCAGTCAATGCCGCCGCTTACGATATTTCTGCGGTGTGTTCTGGATTTGTTTTTGGGTTGTCCATTGCTGAGCAGTATATAAAAAGTGGTAGATATCGCCACGTTCTGGTCATCGGGAGTGAAACAAATTCCCGTATTGTGGATTGGTCGGATCGCTCAACCTGTATCTTGTTTGGCGATGGAGCTGGTGCCGTGCTATTAAAAAGTGTGGAGTCTGATGAACCGAATGGATTGCTCTCGTCGCATATACATTCTGATGGTGAGAAGTCAGACTTTATCATCGTTCCGGGGGGAATTGGGAAAACAGGGGTTTCTCATACTGCTATTGATGAGGGGGAATATTTTATTAAGATGGCGGGTAACGCGACGTTCAAGGCGGCGGTTTTGCGAATGAGCGAGGTGTCGAAGGAGGCTCTGGATTTTAATGGACTTTCAACGGACGATGTGAGTCTGGTGGTGCCTCACCAGGCAAACAGGCGTATCATTGACGCGGTGACCAGTAAACTGGGTATACCATCGGAAAAAGTTTTTATGAATATTGAAAAATACGGTAACACATCGGCGGCATCTATTCCCATTGCGATTCATGAAGCGCGGGAATCGGGTCGTATTGTGCCGGGAGGTATCACACTTCTTGCTGTTGTTGGAGCGGGATTAACTTGGGGGGCGGCGTTGATAAAATGGTAAAAACAGCTTTTCTTTTTCCTGGTCAGGGATCACAAACTGTGGGCATGGGGAAGGAGTTTTATGATTCTTCTCCAGAGGCTCGAAAGATGTTTGAAGAGGCCGGGGAAGTACTCGGATTTGATATTGCAGACCTTTGTTTTAATGGTCCGGAAGAGCAGTTGAAGCTCACAGAAAATACTCAGCCGGCGCTCCTCATTCACAGCACAATAGCCTTGAATATGTTAAGTGGAAATGGTATTAATGCCGTACTTGCGGCGGGTCACAGTCTGGGCGAATATTCAGCCAATGTCGCCGCCGGTTCCATTCAATTTCTTGATGCTGTTCGTTTGGTGCAATTGCGTGGTAGATATATGCAAGAGGCGGTTCCCGTCGGTGTTGGCGGCATGGCGGCCATAATTGGCATGCCGTTGAAAAGTGTCAGCGATTTGTGTGACAGAGTTTCAGCCGATGGTCATCTGGTTCAACCCGCCAACTTGAACAGCCTTGAGCAAATTGTTATCGCAGGCCACCTGAAGGCTGTGGAGGAAGTTTCCCAGCTTGCCAGTGAAGGGGGTGCCAAAAAGTCTGTCATGCTACCTGTCAGTGCGCCTTTTCACTGTCCTTTAATGAAACCAGCGGAAATTAAGCTTAAAAAGGAATTGGAGAAAACGGAATTTAAGGATCATCAATTTCCGGTGGTATGTAATATGGATGCACAAGCTGTCAGCGAAGGTTCTTTGGCTCGTGACGCTTTGGTGAGCCAAGTGTGTTCACCTGTGAGATGGTTCGAGACCATGCAATTTCTGGTTGATCAGGGCGTTGAAGCTGTGATTGAACTTGGGACAGGCAAGGTCTTGTCTGGCCTCATGCGCAGGTTTAAGAAGGATATTAAATGTTTTCAGGTGGGAGACCCGGATTCTCTCCAGAAAACTGTGGAAGCGTATAAACTTTTATAAAAATTTCCTGGAATATTTAATTAATGGAACTAAAAGATAAGGTTGTTCTGATCACAGGCGGCGGGCAGGGCATCGGTCAGACCATCGGTGAAAACCTTGCCGGCATGGGGGCGCATGTTGTATTAGCTGACATCAACCAGGAAAATGCTGAAAAATCTGCCGAGGCAATCCGGTCCAGTGGTGGGTCCGCTTCATCGGTTTTACTCAATGTCGCTGATGCAGAAAATGTTAAGCAGGCCTTTGATTCATTGGCAAATGAATTCAAGCCGCTGGATATTCTGGTCAATAATGCAGGGATTACAAAAGACGGATTGCTCATCAGGATGAAAGAAGGAGATTGGGATAGCGTCCTCACCGTTAACCTCAAAGGTAGTTTTCTTTGTGGTCAACAAGCGGCAAAGCAAATGATGAAACAACGGCAGGGAGCAATTGTCAATATTGCTTCGATTGTTGGGGTTATGGGCAACGCAGGACAAGCTAATTACTCTGCTTCTAAAGCAGGGTTGATTGGGTTGACTAAAACGATGGCGCGCGAACTGGCTTCTAGAAATGTGACGGTCAACGCGATTGCCCCCGGTTTTATAGACACGGAAATGACTCGTGTTCTTGATGAGAAGTTTCGTGATAAATTAATTGAACAGATACCTCTGGCTAGGTTGGGATTGCCTCAAGACATTGCGCATAGTGTCGCTTTTCTTGTTTCTGATCGAGCGGGCTATATTACCGGACAGGTTTTAAATGTTAACGGTGGGATGTTGATGTAATATTTTCTAGGAGTCTTAAAATTATGTCTGTTGAAGAAAAAGTAAAAGAAATTATTGTTGATCAGTTAGGCGTGGATGATAAACAAGTAACCACGGGCGCTTCTTTTATCGATGACCTTGGGGCTGATTCCCTGGATACGGTGGAACTTGTCATGGCTCTTGAGGAGGAATTTGATATCGAAATTCCCGATGAAGAGGCTGAAAAAATTGCCAAGGTTCAAGACGCTATCGACTACATAAAAAACAGCACTAATTGATCCAACCCTTTTGAGGCCTGAGTTTATTTGATGAAGAGGCGTGTTGTAGTAACGGGGATAGGGATTATTTCTCCACTCGGCATTGGGGTTCAGGCGAATTGGTCGGCTGTCTGCAATGGTAAATCGGGGATTGGTCCTATCACGAGATTTGATGTTGAATCTTTCCCTGTTAAATTTGCCGGTGAGGTCAAGGGTTTTGAGGCTGAACAGTTCATGGGTCATAAAGAAATAAAAAAGATGGATCGTTTTATCCATTTTGCAGTGGCCGCCGGACAATCTGCCCTTGATGATTCAGGGTTTAAAATTACCGATGAAAATGCGGAACGTGTAGGGGTTCAAGTTGGAGTTGGCCTGGGTGGATTACCCGCTATTGAAAAATACCACGATACTTATAAAGAAAGAGGCGTTCGTAAGATAACGCCGTTTTTTATTCCAATGGTTATTGCCAACCTGGCATCGGGGCAGATATCGATCCATACTGGAGCAAAAGGCCCCAACACTTGCGTCGTAACCGCTTGTGCCACGGGAACCCATTCTATTGGTGATGCGGCGCGTCTGATTCAGTACGGCGATGCTGACGTAATGATTGCCGGGGGGACTGAGTCTGTCATCACACCTCTTTGTGTTGGAGGGTTTCACGCCGCAAAGGCTTTATCAACTCGCAATGACGACCCTCAGAGCGCGAGTCGTCCATTTGATAAGGACCGTGATGGGTTTGTTATTGGAGAGGGTTGTGGGGTGGTCTTGCTTGAGGAGTATGAATCTGCCAAAAACCGGGGCGCAAAAATTTACGGCGAATTTGCGGGATATGCCATGAATGGCGATGCGTATCATATAACCGCAACATCTCCTAATGGAGAGGGCGCGGCCCGATGTATGAATCTTGCTCTGAAAAATGCCGGAATAAATAAAGATGAAATTGAGTATATCAACGCGCATGGAACATCCACCGGAGCAGATGCAACGGAAACTCAGGCGATTAAAACGGTTTTTGGCGACCATGCCTATAAACTTGCGGTCAGCTCCACAAAATCCATGACGGGTCATTTACTGGGCGCCGCTGGGGGGGTGGAAGCTATTTATTCATTACTTGCTCTAAATAGAGGGGTTTTGCCGCCAACGATTAACTATACGACTCCTGATCCAGAATGTGACCTTGATTATATTCCGAATAATGCCAGAGAAGAAAATATTAAAGCGGCTCTATCTAACTCATTTGGGTTTGGCGGGACAAATGCTGTTCTGGTATTTAAACAAATGTCGAACTGAATCAATAGATAACTATGCTGGAAGAAAGAATTAATGAGTTGATTCCTTTGCAGAAAGCATTGAACTATTTTTTCAACGACCCTCACCTCCTCAATAAGGCGCTCACTCACAAGTCTTATGCCAACGAAATTGACATCCCCGTAAAAAACAATGAACGTTTTGAGTTTCTGGGCGACTCAGTTCTTGATCTCATAGTCAGTGACTATATGATTCACGAATACGTTGATTTGGCTGAGGGTGCCTTATCAAAAATTCGTGCGGCGGTCGTCAATGAAGGATGTCTTGCCGTTTTGGCGAAGGAAATTGATTTGGGTCAATACTTGTTGCTTGGCAAGGGCGAACATCTATCGGGTGGGAGACAAAAATCTTCCATATTGGCCAATACTTATGAAGCGATGGTTGGAGCGCTTTTCTGCGACAGTAATTTTGAAACGGTTTCCAGGGTGCTCATGCCGACTCTTGTGGTAGAAATCGAAAAATATAAAAATACCTGTAACATCAGGGATTTTAAAAGTGATTTACAGGAGTATACTCAAGGAAGGTTGACTTGTATTCCTTCCTACAAAGTTGTGGGGGAGATAGGGCCTGATCATGAGAAGCGATTCGAGGTCGAAGTCACCGTGCGTAATAAGGTTCAGGGTAAAGGCAATGGTCGCAGTAAAAAAGAGGCAGAGCAGAGCGCCGCTATGATGGCATTGGATAATTATTTGTCTGACGGCGGTGAGTAACTCCTTTTTTGATAAAGATGAAAAAGAACAGATTATTAATTGCTCCTGTTTTTATTCCCCACGAGGGATGCCCCTATCGCTGTGTGTTTTGTAGTCAAATAGACATTACAGGCATTGCCTTTCAGGCCGATGAGGAGAATGTTCTAGGTACTCTAAAGACTTACATTGAGCCGTCATTAAAATCCAATAAGTTTTCCAGGCGCGAGGTTGCATTTTACGGTGGCAGTTTTACCGGTTTGCCGGATGAGCGACAGGAACTTTTATTGTCTTTAATCAAACCCTTGATTCACGATGGACGGGTCGATGCCATTCGTATATCAACTCACCCTTTATTTGTTGACCGAAAACAACTCGACCGATTAAAAGTTTCTTGTGTGGAAACGGTTGAGTTGGGGATACAGTCTACCGACCCGGAAGTTCTCGAACAGTCTGGTCGGCCTTGCTCCCGGGCGGACATGTTGAGCGCAGTTTCACTGATTCGGGAATATGACTTCAAGCTGGGCCTGCAGTTAATGTTGGGCCTGCCTGGGGACAGCAAAAAGCGCTTTGAAAAATCTGTCACGGATGTTATCGGCATGAAGCCCGATTTTGTGCGTTTGTATCCCGCCTTGGTATTAAAACACACGCCACTGTATACAATGTATGAACAGGGTTTGTATGTTCCCTGGTCCCTGGAGCGTACTCTTGATGCCTTGAAAACTGCTGTCAAGTTGTTTGGCCATGCGGGTATTCCTGTCATAAGGATTGGACTTCAGCCTGATAACTCGTTGAGAGATAATTATATCGCTGGACCGTTTCACCCTTCATTAAGGTACCTTGTTGATTGCCGGATAGGGCTGGATCTCATGGTGGATAAAATATCGAGTCTGGATATTATTCCTGAGAGAGTTTTATTCAGAGTTCCAATGAATTCAGTTTCTATTTATACTGGAAACAAACGTGAAAACCTGCTCCTGCTTAAAGAGCGGTTCGGATTGAAGGATATCAAGCTTAGTGGTGAAGAACATTGCCATCAACTTGAGTTGGTGGCCTGATATTAAATCAACTGATTTAATTTAGCAGATATTTTAAAATATGGTAACTATTGGAATGAACTATAAGGTGATTCCGGGAAAAGAGGAGACTTTTGAAAAAGCCTGTACCGGGGTTATTGAAGCGATGGCTGGAATTGAAGGACAGAAGGAATCATTTTTATACAAAGATGTTAATTATGGGCAGTCTTATCTGATTGCATCGGAGTGAGATTCTGAAGATGCATTCAATACTTTTTGCCAATCTGATAAATTTAAACAGGTAACAAACTGGGGCAGTGAAAGCATTCTTACGGGCCGTCCTTCGCACAAGGTCTATAAGCAGTAATGTAAGAATGAATCTTGATTAAGGAATGGTCCGGGTAATGGGTTCGCTCCCGGTTTTTGGTGTGAGTTTGTACTCTCCGCTTTTGACACAACGTATAACTTTTTTGTACATGTGTTCTGTGTCGTGAGGCATATGCCCGTCTATTCGCCATCTGATTTTGATTATTTTCCCATCGGGGTGTTCAAAGATTTTGGTAACGGTCCCTATGTTGTCAGACAGGGGTTCGTATAGTATGTCGCCAACTTTTATTTTCATACGTCTGTCCTTTGATTATCTGGATCATGTATAGGTTGATCGGAAGATACATAGCCATTATAACCGTTACGCGGGTCTGGGTGTGAAAAATTGATATTTTGTCTGAGTGTTTTTTTAAGTGAGGAAGGTGTGTTTGATGGAAGATTATATTTTAATGGCCGCCATGTATCCAACGATGACGTCTGGCAAGGTTGATAAGTTTCTGGTCAAGCCGGGCGATAAGGTAGTTAAGGGTATGGCCGTTGCTGAAATTATCTCAGAAGGATATTTTACTTTGCTTTCTGAGGTGGATGGAAATATCAGTGAGATCTATGTGTCCGAAGGGGAATACGTTGAGGTTGATTCCGTTTTGATGGAAATAACTCTGAAAGAGGGTGAGGGCGAGGAAGCATAATACTACGCGCGATTTTCCCAGCGCCGGGTGTTAAATAAATGAATAAATAAATGAAGCCGTTAGTAGGTATATCGCAATTCCGGCAATATCGTTGGTGATGGTCACAAAAGGACCTGCGCTGATAGCAGGATCAATGTTAGCTCTTAAAAATAAAATGGGCGCGGTAGATCCGATGAGCGCGGCGATGCTTACGGCAAATATGATTCCCGCTCCCACCACAGCTCCCAGCAGGGGGGATGATTGAAGCAAGGACTCAGAAACCAACGCGACTACCGATCCACACAAGATTCCAAAAATAAATCCGTTGGAAACTCCTACCAGAAGTTCACTTTTTACTACAGTTAAAATGTTATCGTCCTGAATATCCCCTGTGGCCAGCCCACGAACAATAACGGTAGAGCCTTGAAGGCCAACATTTCCTGCAATTCCTATTACAAAAGGAATGAAGAATATAATTGCGGCGAAATCATTTAAGGTGGATTGAAACTGATTGAGTATATAGGCACTGACGAGTCCGCCCATAAAAGTTGTAAAAAGCCATGGAGCACGGGTCATTATTTTACTTTTCGTATTTTTTGCAAACGGATCAACTTTGGCGGTGCCGACCATCGTAAAAATATCTTCACTTGCCAGGTCCTGCATGATACGGATGACATCATCAAATGTAATAACCCCCCGGATAATATTATTATCGTCCACCACGGGAACAGTGCTTAAATGTTCGTTGTCCATCAGGTTGGCGACCTTGTCACAGCTATCCGCGACATGAACTTTAGGTGTGTCTTTACGCATGATATGGGATGCCTTGGCGTCGGTGGAGGCATTGAGCAGGTCGCGTAACTTAAAATATCCCAGTAATTCGTTTCCTGGTCCGGTCACATAAAAAAAAGGTGGGGCGTCTGAATTATTTTCATGCTTGAGCCGCATTAACAAATCGCGGGCCGTCTGGTTTTCGGATGCAATATTGAAATTGGGCACCATGAGTCCGCCTGCGGTTTCCTCTTCATAGGTGATGAGGTCTTTAATGATGACCGCATCTTTGGCCTCCATTTGATCAAGGATTTCTTCCTGGGTATCCTGATCAAGCTCCTGGATAAGATCGGTGGCCTCATCTTCGGGCATGTTACCCAAAAACCGGGCAAGGTATTCCCGGTCAAGGGAATTTTGAATTTCCAGACGGCTGTCCAGATCAGTCTCATAAAGAAGTTCCTGGCGCTTGAGATCAGAGTCCAGGCTGTTGAAGACTACTATTTTCCCTTCAACGGGTAACTGATGGAGTAACCGGGCGATTTCGAAATGGTCTCTGGCATTAACCTCGGCTGTTATGACAGTCGGGTCCACCTCCGTTTCTACCATCAATTGTTTTATTTTCTGGATAGGCATAAATATCTATTCAAGTTATTCGGTAAAATGCTATTATTTATATCAGTTCCTATCAATAATTTACAGGAATTAACTTTACGTATATATGAGGCGACATGGTTATTAATATATCCCATGAGGATAAGCTCAGGTATCAGGAGAGTCTGAAGCCTAAAAAGGTCAGAGTACGCAAAAAACGAATGACTAAAATGACCGGTAAATTGAAGGATCAGGCGTTTAAGCAGTTTGCTGATCATCCTAAAAGCAAATCGGTTGAGGAAGAGATTCAAATAGATGAGCACCTTAAAATGAACGATAATTTCTTGAGGACCGGGCCTTATAAGGCCAGGAAAAAATAATCCCAGGCTCCTCTGTGTGGTGTGTGTAAACTGGCTTCCCTGTCGGGGGAGATGTTTTTGTTTTATAAATTATTGAGTGAGAGATATCCGGGGGGTAGTGTTCATATGTAGTTTTTTAGCAATAAAGGCTCCCTGCTCGCCCATATTTTATTGCCGCAAACATTTATGAATGCAGGGTTATCTGCTTTAAATAATTCGAGATGAGCCTGGTGAAGGTCTTCCTGCTTTGTCCGACAGTCTCCATAGGCTTCTTTTTCTTCAGAGAATATACCTTCTTCAAATTTTTTGATGCCCTCGCTGGATTTGTTGTTTTCGAAATAGGATCTGAGAAGGGGGTCCTTCAAGTTTTCCGGATTTTTTGCTGTTTTTCTGAGAAGCAGCTTTATTCCTCTTGATGAAGGTGATTCAAAGAGTCCGGCTCGGATGCAGGCATGTTTTGATGGCCCTGATTCTAGAGTCCATTTTTCGATGGCCTCTTTTGAGTGGCCCATTGCTCCATAAGTGCTTAGTTGATGTCGTATGTTGTAGAAAGTTGAATAGGCTACCGTAGTTCCAACATCAAGTTCGTTTTCAAGCTGAGGAATAGGGTCAAATGACAGTTTGTTGGATCGGGCGATATCTTCTTGAGTCGCGTCCTTAATTGGGATACCTACTTCGCCAAGGGCGGTCGCATAAAACAGGTAGTCAAACTTCCCATCATTGTGTGATTTGATTTGCTCTCTGCAAGCCGGGTCGTTTATATCACCAAAAATGGTATGATCTGCGCCTTCAATTTTAAAATCAGGAATTTCCTTGCCATACCAATTAGCAACAATAACGACGTCCTTGCCGAAATGTTCGTGTACAGCTTGAATGGCAGACGTTCCCATAACACCGGTTCCACCTATAACTAAAAAATGTTTCATCGGTTCCTCTCATTTGTATATTTTAAAAATAATTATTATCGCGTATTTTGTGACTGAATAACAAAAATCAGGAGCCCCCCGAACTTTCGTTTATATCCCAATAGGGCACATGGGCAAACTCTTCCAGAGCCTGAGCGAGATAGGGTTGCTCTTTTAATAATTGATCTATGTTAGCTGACAGGGTCAATGTTTTATGCAGTGCTTGCTCTGGTGATTCCCCATTGGATATGATTTCGGCCAACTGCGCATAACGGTTGATCAGTAGGGCGGATTGGTTAATCGCCGTCCTTATTTCAGACAATTGCAGGGTGCGTGATTTTTGGTGCTGGGCATAATCGTAAAATTCAAACCAGGTATTAATCTGCTTTGTTGTTTTGCCCAAAACAAGAAGCTCTTCTCTGAACTCTTTCTTACTTTTACTGGAAAGATTGTACGCTATATACAAAGCGAGGTCATTTAACGGGATTCCATTTTGTGTTCCACAAAGATGATCGAGAACAAAAAATATTTTGTTGATTCGCGAATCCAGTTGCAACGCCGTAGTCGATTTTTTGCGTAACTCAGGGTTTTTCTCAAAGTGTCCCCACATCCCACCATTGAAACTAACATTTTCCTTTTTAGATTTTAACTGACTCACCCATTCAATACAGGAGGATTCAGCTTTGGCGATGGTGACCCATGTGGTTAATAAGGCTAATTGTAGAGTAATATATACGAACTTCATTGATATGGTTTTTCAGGTATGTGTGGCCATAAATTCAAATGCCGCTCACTTTGGTTTGTCCCATCTTTAAAATCGTTTTAAATTCATTTTTAGAAAGCGGCATGACAGATAGTCTGGATTGTTTAATGAGGGCGATATCACTCAGGTTCGGCTGTGCTTTTATGCCATCCAGAGTAACGGGAATCGACATTGACTTAACAGGTTTGAGATCAACAACCACCCAGCGGGGATCATCTGTGGTCGGGTCGGGGTAATATTCTTTAGAGACTTTTGCGATTCCCTGAACATCTTTTCCTACTACACTGTGGTAAAACAAGAGCAAGTCACCTTTTTTCATCTTCTGGAGATTGTTGCGGGCCTGATAGTTGCGTACTCCGTCCCAATAGGTCCCCTTATCCTTGACAAATTGATCCCAACTGTATTTGGAGGGCTCCTGTTTAACCAGCCAGAAATTCATACTGCTCCCAAAAAATCAATAACCTACCTGACACTTTTCGGTGCTAATTATAGTCTATTTCCCGGCATTCTGCTAATCCAATTCCTGTTTGAGCTCAGGCTGCCGCTAAGAAGCTGATTTTTAATTTTATAGATTGACCTTCCAGTGGATTATAAATATAATGAATTCTCTAACCCATAATAAATCAATGCGAAAATTCCTTTTAGGGGGAAGAAACGCTTCGTTCTCAGAGGTCTGGAATGTATCGGAAAGAAATTAAAGTATTGGATTGCACCATCCGCGATGGTGGCCTTATGAACAACCATCTGTTTTCTGATGACTTTGTGCAGTCAGTTTTCAGAGCAGTAAATAATTCAGGGGTCGATTATATTGAACTGGGCTACAAGGCTGACGAGAGTCAATTTTCCCGGGATGAGTACGGCGCTATGAAGTTCTGTAGTGAGGAGGATATTGAAAAAGCCATCAATGGCGAAGAAAAAAAATCCAATATATCAGTGATGGTTGATATTGGCCGGGTGGACCCTTCGACAATTATTCCCAGAAGTGAAAGCCATGTCGATATGATGCGTGTGGCGAGTTACGTGAAGGATGTTGACAAGGCCATTGACCTGACGAACAAGATTAAAGCAAAAGGATATGAAACGACAATCAATCTGATGGCTGTGTCACATGCAAGAGAACGCGAGCTTGATGAAGCTTTGATACAGGTAGAAAAAGAAAGTGAGATTGATGCCTTGTATCTGGTTGATAGTTTCGGCGCATTGTATTCAGAGCAAATTGCGCACCTGGCAAAAAAATATAAATCCCTGATGCCCTCCAAGGAAATTGGTATTCACGCGCATAATAATCAACAGTTGGCTTTTGCGAACACCATTGAAGCAATTATCCAGAATGTAAACTATCTGGATGGAACAATTTTTGGAATAGGGCGAGCCGCCGGTAATTGCCCCCTTGAACTGTTACTTGGATTTTTGAAAAATCCCAAATATGATCTTCGGCCCATTTTAGAGGTGCTTGAATCCCATTTTGTCAGTTTGCAAAATGAAATTGAATGGGGGTACACCATCCCATACATGATTACCGGGATCCTTGATTTGCACCCAAGAGCTGGAATGAAACTGAGAAAATCAGAAAACAAGGATGACTACACAGGTTTCTTTGATAACCTCACCCAGGAAGCCAACGTTTGAATAAATCAGGTGATGGTTCAGGATTTAATCTGAATCGCTTCAAGGAAGCTTCAGCACTTGGTATTATACGCGGAGCTACCCCGGACTCTGTTGAAGGCGTGGTGGAGGCATGTGTCTCAGGTGGACTCCAATTTGTAGAATTCACCCTGAATTCAGATGGTGCCCTGTCATTCATTGAAACGGGTTCCAAAAAGTTTGCTGATTCCTTGTGTATTGGCGCGGGAACGGTACTTTCTGTGTCCGAGGCGACGCAGGCCTTTAACGCAGGAGCGCAGTTTATTGTTTCGCCCACGCTGAATGATGATGTGGCTTTTTATTGCCGTGAAAAAGGATTAGCCTATTTCCCCGGCGCATTCACTCCCACTGAAATTGAGAAGGCTTGGAATGCGGGGGCCGCTATGGTCAAGGTATTTCCCGCTTCACAAATGGGACCGGATTACTTGAAAACCCTGCTGGGCCCCTTCAACGATATATTATTAATGGCGGTGGGAGGCATTCATGCCTCCAATGCGGATGATTATCTACGAGCTGGGGCATCTGCGGTGGCGATAGGTGGGTCGGTGCTCTCTCCAGTCAGAATGAAGAATAAGGAGTATGAAATTATCAAGGCAGAAATCTCAGAATTTGTGTTGGCTGTCAGAGCATATTGTTCTAAAATAGGACGAGTATCTAATCAATCCGAAAGTTTAAGGTGAGCCATGTCATTTGATTTTATGAAAAACCCAACGATGTTTGATGATGAAGAACGGTTTGTAAAACTGTGTGAAACCATCGAAGACGCTATCCGCGAAACTGATGATGGAGAAGGAAAATTTTCAGACCTTGAAGTCATGCAGGCGATAGATTTTGTGGGATTTAATCTTTTCCGTGATAACTGGGAAGAATTCAAAAAAATGGAATCGCCTCGGGAATTTAATGGGGCAGATGTGAAAAAACCAGATGATAAAAAGTATATCAATTGAAAGATGCTTTTGAAGTTTGCCTTTATTTAAAGTTCTTCACAAAATAAACTCATAGCTGTTTCTAGAGTTTTCCTACCTCGGTAAGTAATATCTAATTCATTGCTGTATCAAGTCGACCCCCTCCGTTGACCTTTTCCTGGAATATTTGAATTCCATTTATTTAACAGGAGAGAGGCTGATCAGGCGTGTTATATAAGCAATGCAAGTGAGCGCTTCAGAATTTTCCTTTCCTGCAATTGACAAGTTGTATTGATAGTAGTTCTTCATTGATTTTTTTCAGGTACAATGCCTCTATTGTTTTCTCAGGTTATTTATTAAGGGGTGACTTATCAAAATGCCATCAGACGATATTAAGAACATTTACCGACAATTAGTGCGCAAACTGGAGGAGCGCAGTCGGCTGGGAGGGGTGATGGGGGTTATGCATTGGGATCAGGAAGTCATTATGCCCCAGGGAGCGGCTGAATCAAGGGCCATGCAGATGGCCGCGCTTGCCGGAGTCCTGCATGAAAAATCTGTTGACCCCTGTCTGGGAGGCTTGATCAATAAGCTTATCAATTCAGAGCCCGATGAGTTTACAGGTGTAGAGTGGTGCACTATTCGTGAGGCCAAACGAGAGTTTGACCTGGAAACAAAAATTCCCAAAGAACTGGTTCAGGAAATAGCTGAGTTGGGTTCGCGCGGTCATCAGGTGTGGGCTAAAGCCAGAGAGGAAGATCGGTTTGAAGATTTTGCTCCTATTCTTGAGCGATTCATAATTCTTAAATCAAAATGGGCTGAGCATGCTTTTCCTGAGATGGAACCTTATGACGCAAATCTGGATATATATGAGCGGGGAATGACGATGGATCGACTGTCGCCTATATTTGAGAATTTAAAAAATGAGTTAATCCCTCTTATTCGTTCAATAAAGAACTCCGACATGAAGCCCGATGATTCTTTTCTGGAAGGTGATTTCCCGATTGATAAACAAGAGGCATTGGGAAACAGTATCAGCCGCGATATGGGTTTTAATTTTGATAAAGGGCGGATGGACGTGTCGGTACACCCCTTTTGTGGTGGCGGACACCCAACGGATGTGCGTATTACCACTCGTTACCGTACTGAAAATTTTATTGAGTCGTTGTTCGCCGTTATTCATGAAACCGGGCATGGGCTTTATGAACAGGGTCGAATGGCGGATTCTTTAGACTTACCTGTCTCCGAACCATTGACTATGGCAGTTCATGAATCGCAATCATTATTTTGGGAGAGAATGATTGCCCAGGGCAAAAGTTTCAGCATTCGCTATCTTGACAAATTTAAAGAAGTTTTTCCTGATTTTTTAAAAGGTGTTTCCGCGGACTCATTATTCATGGCAATTAATGTGTGTCGTCCCTCATTTATCAGGGTGGAAGCTGATGAACTGACCTATCCTGTTCATATAATACTTCGCTATGAAATTGAAAAATCCTTATTTGATGGTACTCTCAAGGTTGAGGATTTACCCGATGCGTGGAATGATAAAATGGAAGAGTACCTTGGTCTCAGACCATCAACAAATACTCTGGGCGTTTTACAAGACGTGCATTGGAGTGGCGGCGCATTTGGGTATTTCCCATCGTATACGCTTGGAGCCATGTATGCGTGCCAGTTTTACAATAAAATGATTGTTGATATAAAAGATATTCCTGAGCGGATAGAGCAAGGTGATCTTGCCTGTATTAAAACATGGCTTAATGAAAATATTCATTGTCAGGGCCGTTTGTATTCACCCGACCAATTGGCAGAGAAGGTGACGGGGCAAATATTGGAGCCAGATATTTTCATTAATTATCTTAAGACAAAGTATAATGCGATTTACGGTTTAAATTAATCAGGTTTCAGTATGAATGATACTTTGATTGGCAATTTGCGCTCAGATAAGGGAGACTCGAAAGAACCGGAGTATGTTGAATGCTGTACTGTTTGCCATGCCCGTCTATCGCCCGATGGAATGTTTTGCCCGGTGTGCGACCCACCTTTACCTCCCGGAGAGGAACCTGAGGAGAAGGGCATTTCATTTGAACAGGCTTTGATCCGTATTGGCGCGTTACTCGTTTTATTTGTTGCGGTGGCTATGGTTAAGCTTGATTTTTCCCTGGATAAATTATTCTCTGAGCGGCAAGTTGGTCAGGAAATTGAAACGCTCACTGAAAATGAGCGCCCTCATGATAAAGACTTCCAGACAGTTAATACCGTAATCACTTCTTTGGCCAATATACGCTCCAAACCTTCAATGGATGGAGCTATTGTTACGGTTGCTGAGCAGGGCATGAGCCTTGACGTTATTGAAGATAATGGGCGTTGGTCAAAAGTGCGTGTATTTGATAAAACGGGGTGGATATCTAATAATTTGATCAAGACAGAAGTGCAAATGCAGGAATAAGTGGCTGGGTGCTTAGCAGTAGAGTCTTCGACATACCCCTTCGGAGCAAGAAAGCTAATGTTAAATATCACTTGGCTCAGGCCGACATGTAAAGCCCCAAGCGACAATTGGGTTTCGTGCTGAGCCTGTCGCCTGTGCCGCGCTAAACGGTAAAGCACATGTTGTTCTCTGTCAGTTATCCGGTTAGAGAAGCGCGTGCTTCGAGAAGAGCATTTTTGAATTCTTCATAATTTCGAGATACCGGAAATTGCGGAAACTCGGCTATCACATTGTCGGGTGGGCAAAATAAAATACCGGCATCGGCTTCTATAAGCATTCCTGTATCATTATAAGAATCCCCTGCCGCAATTACTTTAAAATTTAATGCCTTAAGAGCCGATACCGCTTTGGTTTTTCCATCGGACTGCCTTAATCGATAGTCTGCGATACATCCTTCCGCATCGATAATTAATTCGTGACAGAATAAAGTGGGGTAGTCCAGCTTTCCCATAAGTGGTGCGACAAACTGATAGAAGGTGTCCGACAGGATGATTACCTGGAATTCGGACTTGAGCCAATTGAGAAAGTCTTTCGCTCCTTCCAGGGGCGATAACGTATTAATGACATCTTCTATATCTGCCAGTTTCAGGTTGTTCTCGTTTAGAATTTTCAGGCGACCTCGCATTAACTCATCGTAATCCGGTATATCGCGGGTGGTGAGTCGGAGTTTTTCTATCCCGGTTTTTTCAGCAAAGGCAATCCATATTTCAGGAAGTAAAACGCCTTCAAGGTCAAGACAGGCAAGCATAAAAGTATTCCTTCTGGTTAGAGTTTCAGGAACGGGTTATTATAGAGAATGATAAGTATAAAACAACCCCTGTTATGCTGAGGATTGTTTCCCGCGTTTACTGGCCAGTTCAACTAAAAATGTCAGCTCCTCGTTTTTGAAAAGGCGTGAGAGGAGAGAGTATAAGATAACGCCGATTCCGATCTCAGCTGAAAGAACCATGAGTTTGATACCCAGAGAAGCTGTCGGATCAAATAATTTGACGTTAAAAAAGTATACGACGATACCCATGATTGCTGAGGCAATAAACAGTTTGATCATAGATGATAGTATTTTGCGTCCCCCCATCAGTCCAAGTCGTTTACGCAAAAAGTGAATCAATAGCACCACATTAAACAAAGCGGCGATTGAGGTAGCCAATGCAAGCCCCCCATGTTTTAAAGGTCCCATGAGGATCAGGTTCAAGATGATATTGACCATCATTGAATAAACCCCTACCTTGGCAGGAGTTTTGGTGTCTTGCAGGGAATAAAATGCCGGCGCAATTACCTTGATTCCACAAAAAGCACATAAGCCCATAGAGTAATAGAGCAGGGCGGTTGCGGTTCCCTCCGTTGTCAGCCGATCAAACTCTCCTCTTTCCCAAAGGGTATTGACGATAGGGAAGCGCAGGAGTATCAGACCGACCGTTGCCGGAATGGTGATAAAAAGGATCAACCTTATTCCGAAGGCGATGGTTTTGATCATTTCGGATAATTCTTTATTGGCCACCTGGCTGGATAACATTGGCAGGATAGCCACTCCCAGGGCGACTCCAAATACACCCAACGGTAACTGTACCAGCCGATTTCCATAATACAAATAGGAGATTGATCCTTCAGGAAGCAAAGAAGCAAGGAGGGTGTCAACCAGCATATTAATCTCATACACGGCCAATCCAAAAATGACAGGGATCATCAATTTCCCAATTCTGATGACCTCGGTGTTTTTCCATTCAATAGAGGGGATGAATTTGAATCCGCATCGAATCACATTTGGAAATTGAACAACAAATTGAAGAATTCCCCCAGCCAGCACACCAAAAGCCAGACCCAGAACAGGTTTTTCCAGTTGCGGGGATATGAAGAGCGCTCCGCTAATCATGCAAATATTAAGAAGTGCAGGGGTCAACGCAGGAAGGGCGAAAAAATTATATGTATTTAAAATACCCATACAAAAAACGGCAAGTCCGATGAATAAGAGGTAAGGGGCCATCCACCGGGTAAGGAGAACAGCCAGGTCAAACTTGTCAGGCGTATCTATAAATCCGGGGGCAAACACCATGATCACAAATGGAGCCAGAAGGGCCAGCGCCATTGAAGAGGTAACGAGTAAAGTCAAAAGAATGTTGAACAGGTTGGCGGTCATCTTCCACGCTTCCTGCCCGCCCTTTTGACTGCGGATTTCGGAAAATACTGGAATAAAAGCGGCGCTAACGGCTCCTTCGCCAAGAATCTTCCGTTGAATATTAGGAATTCTGAAAGCTACAAAAAACGCGTCTGCTGCGGCTGTCGCTCCAAATTGCATAGCGATGACAAGGTCTCTGATGAAACCAAGCAGACGGGAGACCATGGTCATGCCGCCCACTGCACTTGCCGCCTTGCCTACTTTTTGATTGTTTTCCATTTGGTCTGGACAACTGGCTGGGAAAATGAGGGTATTCTATTTAAGTTGAACTTCCGTTTCGCCGATCTGATGACAAGTGAGGTGAATTATCGGGATTATGGAATAAGTGTGACATCTGTCCCCTTAACTAGCGCAACTCGTTGAAATTATACATAATTATTTCATTCGAGCCTAATATATTTTATTAATTATCTTGATAATTGATTGTCTAGATAATTGGGCTGACCATAAATGATTTT
>CAJWQP010000019.1 GCA_913045445.1 uncultured Nitrospina sp.
CTACATTTATTTTTCATTCTGGGAAAACGCAATAATCACCGCCCCGGATGCGGATTTTTTCGAGATAAGCTCGTTTTTCTTTGTTTTTTAAGCGTTTGAGCGTGGAAATTCTCGTAAGATAGGATATAATCCCAATGACTCCTCCGGTTTTGCTAATCATCCATCAAAATTTGGTCTGGAATGAAATATCTGATTGTGATCGCCAATGGTCTCACGGACCGACCGATTGCAGAAAAAGACAATAAAACACCACTACAACTGGCAGACACGCCCAACCTTGACCAGATGGTTCGAATGGGGCACACAGGTTCGGTGCAAACCATCCCCGAAAGTCATCATGTTGGAAACGATATATCGTACCTTTCTCTCTTGGGTTACGATCCCGTGCAGTACGATGTGGCACCGGCTTATTACGATGCGCTGGCGATGGGAGTGAATCTAAAAGAGAGTGAGATTCCACTGAGTTGTGATTTCGTGACTCTCCAATCGAGTCACAACGATATGGTGATGAAAGATTACACTGCCGATCACCTGTCTTGCGAAGAGGCTAAAGGATATCTGCAGGCACTGCAAGAACAGGTATCCGATTGTGACGTCACTTTTTATCCCGGCCAAGGTTACCATAACCTCATGGTGATAAAGAGTGAACCGTTTTCAAAACGGCTGACACCGCCCGATGAATTGACCGGTGAGGGCATACGAAATTTTATGCCCAGTGACGATCAGTTTAAAGAATTGATCTACGTTATGAATCAGGCGCAGATCATATTGCACAGCCATCCCGTGAATCAGCAACGTAAACGGGAAAACCGGGACCCCGTCAACAGTATCTGGTTGTGGGGCAACGGCAATGCAGGAGCACTGCCCTCTTTTGAAGAAAAGTTTGGGAAACCTGCTACGCTGATTTCGGCTTCACTGTTATTTCAGGGAATGGCCCGGGCGGCAGGCATGAATGTGGTTTCAGTCGAAGGTGCAACCGGATTCGCCGATACCAACTATGAGGGTAAGGTGAAGGCCGCCATTAGTGAATTGAAAAACAGGGACCTCGTTTACCTCAATATAGCGGGAGTGGAAGAAATCTCACTTAAAGGCAATATAGATGACAAAATCCTTACCATTGAAGATATCGATTCATCAGTAATCGGCCCGCTATTAAAGGAGACGTCCCAAAATACCGATGTCAAAATGATGGTGGTTGTCAATCACATGAGTTCGGCGGTTGACGTAAAGCATGGCAAGGAACGAGTCCCTTTCGTGATAAGCTCAGGTAGCAAACCCAGCTCATCAGACAAATTCGATGAAAACCTTCTCAATGGAGATGGTGATCATTTTAAATCTGGACCCGAGCTGATAAATGCATTTTTGGATGTGAATTAGAGACATATCTGACAACGTGATTACAAATCCGGAATTTATTAATTATCAGAAGTTGATTTAAATCAAAATGAATCCATTAGTAGTACAAAAGTATGGCGGCACTTCCGTCGGCAGTATTGAACGGATCAAAAAAGTCGCGGAACGTATAGCCCGCGTGCGAAAAACGGGAATTGATATCATAGTCGTCGTTTCTGCGATGGGTGGCGAAACGGATAAGCTAGTCGACATGGCTCGACAGATCAACCCCGACCCCAAGCGCAGAGAGGTTGACCTTCTATTATCATCCGGCGAGCGTGTCTCCAGTGCCCTGTTGAGCATGGCACTTGACAACATCGGTTGTCCATCAATTTCAATGACGGGCAGACAGATTGGTTTGCTGACTGATAGTTCGCACACACGCGCACGCATTAAGGAAATCGATACCGAACGCGCCAAAAGAGTTCTAAAAAAGAAACACGTGATCGTTGTTGCGGGTTTTCAGGGAATCAACGAACATGGCGATGTCACCACGCTGGGACGAGGTGGATCAGACACGTCAGCAGTCGCGTTGGCCGTTGCGCTCAAAGCTGAGAGATGCGAAATTTATACAGACGTGGACGGTGTCTATACCGCCGATCCGAATGTGGTTCCCCACGCACGAAAAATGGACCGCGTCTCTTATGATGAAATGTTGGAAATGGCCAGCCTGGGAGCCCAGGTACTGCAATTCCGTTGTGTTGAATTTTGCAAAAAATACCACATGCCGCTTATCGTCAAATCATCTTTGAAGGAAGATAGTGACGGCACACTGATCTGTGAGGAGGATTCGAGTATGGAACAAGCAGTTGTATCCGGAGTAATGAGCGACAAAAATCAGGCCAAGATCACCATCAAAGGTGTTCCTGACCAACCAGGAATCGCCAGTAAGATTTTTACCGGACTCGCCAATGCAGATCTTTCGATAGATATGATCATTCAGAATGTCAGTGAAGAAGGTCTCACAGATATTTCCTTCACCCTGGAAAAAGGAGATATGGATGAAGCTATAAAGATAGTGAAAAAACTGGGTGAAGTTATAAAAGCACGGGAGATCAGCGCTGACTCTGATATCTGCAAAGTTTCCATTGTCGGTGCGGGTATGAGGAGCAATTCAGGAGTCGCGGCGCAAATGTTCAGAGCCCTGTCTGTTGAGAATATCAATATTGCCATGATCAGCACTTCCGAAATCAGGGTTTCCTGTATCGTTGATGAAAAATATGCTGAACTTGCAGTCCGCGTATTACATGACACCTTTAATGTCAGCACAGAAACAGGAGAAGTTGAATTAAATAACGGGGCACAATCTGCCTGACACGATAAATATTGTTTTATGAAAACGATAAAAATTTACGACACTACATTGAGAGACGGTTCACAATCCGAAGACGTCTCCTTCACCGTTGAAGATAAAATTCGCATCGCTCACAAGCTGGACGGGCTTGGCGTGAACTATATCGAAGGCGGCTGGCCGGGGTCCAATCCCAGGGACATGGATTTTTTCAAACGAATCCAAACCAGCAAATTCATGCAAGCCAAAATTACCGCCTTTGGCAGTACACGCCACCCTGACAAAAAAGTAGAAGATGATCCGAACACCAAAAACCTCATCTCTGCCAATACAGAGGTTATTACCATCTTCGGGAAAAGTTGGGATTTGCATGTCGATCAGGCGCTCTCTACAAGCCTGGATGAAAACCTGCGGATGATCAGCGACAGTGTGAACTACCTTAAAAAACATTGTTCGGAGGTGTTGTTCGATGCTGAACATTTTTTTGATGGATACAAGAGCAATCCTGACTACGCGATAAAAGTTCTCAAAGAAGCCGAATCGGCTGGGGCAGACTGGATCGTTTTGTGCGATACCAATGGCGGATCTTTGCCTTCAGAAGTTGACGAGATTTGCGCTCTGGCCAAAGAAACAATCAGCACAAAAATCGGGATTCATACTCATAACGATTCGGAGCTTGCGGTTGCCAATGCTCTTGCGGCAGTTCAGGCAGGGGCGGAACAGGTTCAGGGAACCATTAATGGATTCGGCGAACGATGCGGAAATTCCAATCTCATTTCCATCATCCCCAACTTGAAGCTCAAGTTAGGATTGAATTGCATCTCGGATGAACAAATGCATTCGCTCACCGATGTTTCGTCCTTTGTCTATGAGCTGGCGAACCAGGCGCACTGGAATCATCAACCCTATGTGGGTAAAAGCGCGTTTGCACACAAAGGTGGAGTACATGTGAGCGCGATTCAGAAAAACAGCGTCACCTACGAACATGTTAAACCGGAGTCCGTTGGCAACGTGCGACGCATCCTGATATCCGATCTCTCCGGGAAAAGCAACATCATGTATAAAGCCCAGGAGTACGGAGTTGATGTCAATGGGAGCGATCCGAAGGTCAGAAAAATACTCGATACTCTCAAAGCATCGGAGCAACTGGGGTATCAATATGAAGGAGCCGAAGCTTCATTTGAGTTATTGATGCGTGACGCGCTTGGCGAACGGGAATATTTCTTTGACTTCGTTGGATTCCGTGTGATTGTTGAAAAACGCGGTGAAGATGAAGAACCTATCTCCGAGGCCACCGTTAAAATCCGGGTCAATGGAACCCTTGAAGTTACCGCCGCTGAGGGAACAGGCCCGGTAAACGCCTTGGACAAGGCGATCAAAAAAGCCCTGGGGAAATTCTACCCAGAAATGGAAAACGTATCCCTCTTCGATTACAAAGTGAGAATCCTTGACGAAAAGAAAGGGACGCGCGCCAAAACCCGTGTGCTGATTGAATCGGGAGATCACGATTCCAAATGGGGCACCGTTGGCGTATCGGAAAATATCATCGAAGCAAGCTGGCAAGCCTTAATAGATAGTGTCGAGTACAAACTCAACGCGTTCAGTAAAAAATCCCAGGGAGAGTAACCCTCTCCCTGGGATATCAAACTCACTGATGGATCAAAGCGAGGTCCGTAATAAGTTGTCTATCGTCTTGCGGTAAAATACCCTCACCTCTTTAGTGTTTCGATCATAGTCTTCCATAAGTTTCCTTGCCGGACCATCAGTGCCTTTATCTGCATATCCTAAAAGTTTCGCCAGCACCAAAAGCTCGCCTTCCTCCTTTGGTAAATGATTTGTTGAAGAAGGATTAATTATTCTCAATACACATTCCAGGTTTCTCAGAAACAAATAATTTTTTCGCAGGCCTTCCGACTCATCATGACCGAGCATACCCAGGGCCGAAAACTGTGCTACTGAGGCCAGAGTATTGGTCACTCTCAATCGAGGATTCTTTTTCCCGTGCATCATCTGAAGAATCTGTACCGCAAACTCAATATCGGCTAATCCTCCAAAACCCAACTTCACATTTTTTCCTTTCGTGCTCTCTTTGGCTAACTCCTTTTCCATTCGTTCGCGCAATCTTGAAATTTCTACCAGCGAACCATATTCCAGCTTGGAACGATAAGTAAACTGCTGGACAACTTTCAAAAAGTTTTTCCCCGTCTGCTCGCTTCCAGCCACGAATCCAGCACGTGTCATGGCTTGGCGTTCCCAAACTCGCGCGCGACTCTCAAAATATTTCTCATAACCCTGAATGGACTTCACCAACACTCCACTTGCTCCTTCAGGTCTTAAATCCGTATCAATCTTATAAGCGTAACCTGCAGGAGTCATTTGTGAAGTCAGTTCATACAGCAACTGAGATAGCTTGGCATAGAAAGGAACCAAATCTCCTGCGGGTAATGATTCCTCCCCGGTTTCCTCATATACAAAAATGACATCCAAATCGGAACAAAAATTTAATTCATGCCCTCCAAGTTTTCCCATTCCTATAATTGCGAAATTGCCGGCAACAGAACTTAAGTTTCCGTAACGTTTAGCCAGTTCATCAAGAGCCGTTAAATAGGCCGTCTGCAAATATACTTTGGCCAGATTTGATAAATCGGCAAGCGTACCTTCCAGGTCGGCTTCATGAATGAGGTAACGAATTCCAATCCGCAACTCCTCTCCCTGCTTGAATCGCCTCAGGAAAATCTTTTTAGCCTCAAAATTTGGGCAGGTCTTTAAACTCCGGCTCAATTCCTCTACGATTTTTTCCGGATGCCTGAATCGGTAAATGGATTCCAGGTTTCGCAGGTTATCAATGACATCGGGTTGCTTTATTAATATGCCTGACAAAAAATCACTGCTTCCAAAAATTATTAGAAGCAGTTCGAGTAATTTCTCATTACTCTGGAATAAACTGAGAAACGATTCCCGCGCACGGCTGGTTTCAATAAATTTGACAAGGTTTTTCACCGCAGAATCAGGCAAGGGGACCTTGCCACACCCTTCCAGAATTTTGGGAAGGACCTCATAAAAGTCTTTAATACTTTTTTCACTTGGATGAGAAAACTGAGGGCCATCCCTAAAGGACTTAAGAAAACGTAACGCGTTTTCACGATCCTTGAATGGTATATCCGCTAAAACCTCCGCACTCAATTCTCTGGTGAGGCTGAACTTTCTTTCCGCAATTTTTTCAGCTTCCTTCTTTTTATCCTCTTCAAACAGTCCTGAAAAAAGTCCACCCACAAATTGAGTGTGACGGACGAACTCAAATAATAATTTTTCCGCAAGTTTCTCCTGTGAAATTTCTTCGATTCCCATTTTTAATGCGAGTATAGCCAACCGAGCTTCATCTTCCGGCAAAAGGTGGGTTTGAAGTCCAAATGAAATCTGTACTCTGTTTTCGAGATTTCTGAGAAAGATGTACGCCTCACGCAAGTTCCTATAATCGTCTTTGGTCACGAAACCCAATTGAAAGAGTTTTTTCAGGACACCCAGTGTATTTGCTATGCGCATACTTTTATCCCTGCCACCAAATATTAACTGGTACGCCTGCACCGTAAACTCCACCTCGCGGATTCCTCCATATCCCAACTTGATGTTTCCGCCGCCAGATTTTTTTCGTTTGAGACTTTGATTGATCTTTTCCTTCATCCCTCTTATTTCTTCCACTGCGGCAAAGTCAAGACTGCGCCGGTAAATAAACGGCTCCATCAATTTAAAGAACTCTTCACCCAGAGCCTCGCTACCCGCGCATACTCTGGCCTTCATCAACGCCTGTCGCTCCCAGGTTCTGCCCCAGGACTGATAATATATTTCGCAACTTGCAAGTGAATTTACTATTTCACCGCTATTCCCTTCGGGCCTGAGCTCTAGGTCGACGCGAAAAACATTTCCCTGAGACGTTATCTCATTTATTGTTTTTGTGACCAACAACGCAAGCTTGGTAAAATATTCATGTGTGCTGATACCAATAATCTCGCCAAACTCCCCTTTTGGCTGGGTTTCTCCTTTGCTGGAGGTATAAATATAAATGAGGTCGATATCCGAACTATAGTTCAGTTCCAAACCGCCCAGCTTACCCATTCCTATTATGGCGAATTCCGCTTCCTCCAGGTTCCCATCGGCAGTCTCGTAAAAGGGCGCCCCATATTTTTTTCGACATTCGCGGTCCGCATACTCATAAGCAACTTGCAAACATATATCTGCTAGCAGTGAAACATCCATTCCCGTTTCCTGGAAATCGGTTTCACCCATCAAATCCCTTAAACCAATTCTAATATATTCTCTTTTTTTAAATTTTCGGATGAGGTCCGGAGTTTTATTCCCTAAATAATCTTCACCTGCCAAGTCATAATAATCACGCATGAAACCATCACGGGATTTAGATTTAGCCAGGGTATCCGGATTTTTTAACCAATCAAAATATGAAGGGTCGCTCAGCAAACTATCGGTCAGCGCCTGACTCCCGGAAAATAAAACCACGAGAGCTTTAAGGATACCGGGTGATGTCGAGAGTATTGTGTACAGGTAATTTTTGTCCAGTATCGTTTCGGCAAATCTTTCAAAATTATGCAACGCCAGGTCAGGCTGATACGAACTGGCCACCTCCTTTAAAAAGGATGTGAAAAATTCTGGAAACAGTGAAGGGAAATTACAATGATTCGATAAAGCCAGAATAATTTTCCATGCTTTTTTAGAATCCTCAAATCTGTATTCTTGAAGAGTTTCTGCCAAGCCATCCTGCCATGGCTCATGATTGTAAATTGCCTTTAAAAATTCTGAGTCATTCATAAGGTATTCGCAAGGAAAGACTTGAAGGTTTTTACCCTAAGTTCAAAACCAGGAATCAATGAGGGATAATTTAGCAAAAAAAAACCCCCGGCGAAAGCCGGGGGTTGACTAAAGATTTAATCTTTATAAGCTTATACGTCGTAATACATATGCATCTCATAAGGATGAGGCCGTAAACGCAATTGATCCACTTCGTTCTCGCGCTTGTACTCAATCCATGTGTCAATAAGGTCCTGAGTGAATACGTCACCTTTGAGAAGAAAATCATGGTCCGACTCAAGCGCGCCCAAAGCACCCTCGAGGGAAGTGGGGAGAGTGGGAATATTGGCCAACTCTTCAGGCCCCAAGGCATAAATATTTTTATCCAGCGGTTCACCTGGGTCGATTTTATTTTCGATACCATCCAGCCCGGCCATGAGCATGACGGCAAATGCCAAATACCCGTTTGAAGATGGATCTGGGAAACGGGCTTCCATACGCTTGGCTTTGGGACTCGGAGAATACATTGGAATTCGAATGGCTGCACTTCGGTTTCGACTGGAATACGCCAGGTTGACCGGTGCCTCGAATCCGGGAACTAGTCTTTTATATGAGTTGGTGGTCGGTGCCGCGAATGCACAGATAGCAGACGCGTGCTTCAAAATCCCACCAATATAATTTAATCCCATTTCACTGAATCCGGCATAGCCGTTCCCGGCGAAAAGTGGATTGCCATCTTTCCAAATACTCTGATGAACATGCATTCCCGTTCCATTATCATTAAACAGCGGTTTTGGCATAAAGGTCGCTGTTTTTCCGTAACGTTTAGCCACATTTTTAACGATATATTTGTACCACATCAGGTTATCCGCACATTGTACCAGCGGAGCAAAACGCATATCGATTTCACACTGACCCGCAGTTGCCACTTCATGGTGGTGACATTCCATAGCAATGCCAACCTGCTCCATTAAAAGCAACATTTCAGTTCGAATATCCTGCAAACTGTCCGAAGGTGACACGGGGAAGTAACCCTCTTTGTGGCGAGGCTTATGTCCCAAGTTGGGTTCCTCATCCCTGCCAGAATTCCAAGTCCCCTCTTCAGAATCGACCGCATAGAAACACTGGTTGGAATCGTTCTGATAACGAACATCATCAAAAATGAAAAACTCTGGTTCCGGTCCAAAAAATGCTGTATCACCAATTCCGGTGGACTTGAGGTAGGCTTCTGCTTTTTGAGCGACATTGCGTGGATCTCTGGAATACTTTTCCTTTGTAATAGGATCGACAATATTACATAGCACACTCAATGTAGGGACATTCATAAACGGGTCCATAACCGCTGTTGTAGGGTCTGGGATTACAAGCATATCGCTGGCATTGATCGCCTGCCAGCCTCTGATACTGGAACCGTCAAACCCGAGACCTTCTTCAAACAAACTTTCTTCTAATTCACTAGTCGGCACAGAAAAGTGCTGCCATGTACCCAGTAAATCCATGAACTTAATGTCCACTATTTTGGTTTTATTTTTTTTTGCTAAATCCACTACCTCTTTGGGGGTCATTCGTATCTCCTCCTCCACTTTAATCAATTAATGAAAATTTTATATTGCTACAAAAAGTAACCCCGGCTCCCCAATAATATCGTTGGGAAAAAGGGCTTGTTCTAAATGTAAAAATTGTTATAGCGATTATCAGGCCGACGAGCTAAATCGCTTCTTCTCCCCGCTCTCCAGTACGAATACGGATGATGTCCTCGAGATTGGTTACAAAAATCTTTCCGTCCCCAATTCGACCCGTCTGCGCGGATTTCATAATCGTATCAATCACATTGTCAACCAATGCATCAGAGATGATGATCTCCATTTTAATCTTCGGTAAAAAGTCCACTATATATTCTGCACCACGATAGAGTTCAGTATGGCCTTTCTGCCTACCGAATCCTTTCACCTCACTCACAGTGATACCCTTCACCCCGATCTCATTCAATTGATCCTTCACCTCATCCAATTTGAATGGTTTAATGATCGCTTCCACTTTCTTCATAATGATTATCCTCTAAACTAGATTGGCAATACCCTGCTACCATTTGAGGCGGGCTGAAAACTCCAACAATCCAAAAATATTTCTAACACCGACCAAGACTCTCGAAAGACAATAATAAAATTCGCTTAATGGTACTGTATAACTTCAATAATCATGCCAACTCACATCATCCACTCTCATCAGCAAACCTTAATTATCTCTTTATTTATAAAGCTTTGTGGAGAAGCAAAAAATTTAGCACAAGCAGACTGGTTTTTCAAACAAGACTTTCGCCTAATTTTCAGGCATCTGCAAAAAAAACGATCTAAATTTAGGCGTTTATTAAGGTTTTATGGGTTATTCGCTTTCATCGGTGAGATGATTGAGGGCTTTTTCCAATTCTTCCTGCTTTTGCCGGACCATTTTTCCATCAGGCCGATGAGGCACAGGAATGCGCTGACCAAAATTAACCACACAACGGGTAAAAGGAAGGGGGAGGGCAAATCTGTCCCAAGTGTTCAGTTTTATTTTATGTCTGGCCCCATAAGTCATGGGTATGAGCGGAGAGTCTGTGATGCCCGCGATCTGAATGGAACCCGCCTGAGCTTTAATACGGGGACCACGCGAGCCATCGGCAATAATAATAATTCGCTCCCCGCGCCTGAGCACTTTGATCAATGAACGCGCTGACGGAACCGCTTTTTTGAAAGTTGAGCCGCGTATCACTGAATATCCCATCAAGTGTGCCAGCTTGGCAAGTAAGTCGCCGTCCTGGCTGGGGCTTATCAATAAATGGAAATCAGGCCTGCAACGCAAATAGTAAAACAAATAAAAAATACGTCCATGCCACAGGGTCAGAATATAATTCCCCGAAAGATTGTTAACATGGTCTTCCGCCTCCGGGTTTTTCCTGGACTCACGAATGGTCCAGCACCACACATAGATAAGTACATATAAGAAATATGGCAGAACATGATTGAATAGAAATTTTTTCATACCACACTATCTCTTGAAAAATTTTAAAATACGCACCGCAACCCGATCCAACCCATCCACATTTCTTTTCGCCCACCCGAAACGCTCACTCCCTCTTGAAAAATTCTAAAATACGCACCGCAACCCGGTCCGTCACCCCCGGTTCACCCAGAGAGCTACGAACTTGAATCAAACGGGAACGCAGTTTCTCACGCATTTCCGAGTCACCCAGAATTTTAAGTGTTTCCTTTGTGACGTTATCAACAGTCGCTTCACCCTGGATCAACTCAGTGACCACACCCTCTCCGGCGACAATATTGACCAGTCCATACAACTTGACATTAACAAGAAGTCGCGCTAGCCAGTAAGTGACCCAGTTGAGCCGATAAACAATAACCATGGGACACCCAAACAACCCAGCCTCCAGAGTCGCCGAACCAGAAGCTATAATCAAAAAATCGCAACAATTCATCACATCGTACGATTGCCCCTCCACCAATTTGATATCGAGCGGGTTGGATTGCAATCTGTCACGGATTAATTCCGGGTCCACAGTCTTCGCAACAGGCAGGATGAACTGACAGTCCTTCATCTGTTTTTTAATCGCGACCGCCGAATTGATCATGAGATCGAGTAGAAAATTGATTTCATTATTTCTACTTCCTGGAAACAATCCGATGATTTTTTTACCCGGATCCAGCGAAAATTCACTCATCGCCTCCTCGCGAGTCATCGAAGCCTTGACCGTTTCGACAAAAGGATGACCAACAAACTCGGCATCTACCCCCTCCTCCCGATACATGGTTTCTTCAAAAGGGAAGATGACAAACATTTTATCAACCGTACGCTTAATCTCTTTTATTCTACCCTTGCGCCAGGCCCAAACCTGAGGGCTGATGAAGAAAAATACCGGGCAGGAATGCTTGTGACACAATTTGGCAAGACGAAGATTGAGGGTAGGATAGTCAATAAGAATGACCGCATCGTAACGACCACTTGCAATTTCACTGGCAAGTTTGCGATAGACGTTTACATAGTGAGACAAGTCGCCCAATAACTCGATAAGCCCAACCGCTCCCATACGACCAATATCAAAAAAAGTCTTCACCCCTTCTTCGCGCATATGGTCGCCGCCCAATCCGCTGAACTCGCAATTGGGGTTAAGTTTCTTCAAAGAACGGACCAGTCCACCTCCATGCAAATCCCCGGAGGCCTCACCCGCAATGATCAGGAATCGGTTTGGCTCATTACCCATGATATCTTTATAAAAAAGGAAGGAAAACCAGAACTGCAGTCAAACCCCATCACCTCAACAAACTCAAATACAGACGATAGAAATTTTAGCCTTGTCGGCCATTTCTACCACTTTCGGCTGGTCAACCACCATGACCCGCCCCGCCTCCAGCACCAGAACAGACGCCCCGCCATTAATCAACCCCTCAAGAGTTTGCGGCCCGATACCGGGAACATCATAGCGGTAATCCTGATTGGTTCGACTGACCTTTATCGTGACACATTTCCCACGGGATAGTTCGCAACCCCTCTCTATCGCCTTGTCTGTACCTTCAATAGCCTCAACCGCAACGACAGCTTTATCTTTTAATACGATGGTCTGACCAATCTCCATATCAGCCATTTTTTTTGCTATAGGAAGACCAAAATGAATATCCTCCATTTCCTTGCTGGAAGGTTTCCTCCGCGTGAGAACTCCTTCACCCGGAAAAACTTCGCCCAACAATTTTTTTTGATCCAAAACATGAAAACCTTCTTTCTCCACTTCCTTGATGATCCCAAGCAGAAGTGTTTTGTCTTCCTGATTGACAAGGTTCTTAAGAATTGAGAGCGCGCGCAGATCAAAAATACTGGGCTTGAAAAGAACTTTTTTATCCACCTTACCCAACATCACAAGGTCGGTTATATTTTCATCCTTGAAGGTTTGGAAAATTTTTCCAGTTTTCCCCAAGCCTATTGAATGCGCCTTTTCGACCAGGGGCTTCAATGTTGCGTGAATTTCGTCGGTAAAGGAAACACAGACAATGCTTATCCCACTTTGAGCGGCGCATTCCGCAAAGTAGGCGGGAACTTCCCCTGCTCCAGCTAACAGTCCTATTCGTTTGGATTGATCGTTCATGAAACGACATGTCGGAGGAACCCCTGCAACAGGTGTTCATTCCTTGAGGAATTTATTGTTTACGGGGTTTGAACTGATCGAGTATCTGAAGCGCTATTTTAAGAGAATCCACTTCCGTCTCTACGGCCACTTTTCGCGGGCTTCCATTCGTTGCACAGTCAATAAAGTGCTTGAGTTCCAACTTGAGCGGATTATCCTTGTGAACAAAAATCCGCTCTACCAGCGACTCTTGTTTGTATCTTAAAGCCCCTTTGCTCATTTGATGCTCGGAAGAGGATTGGCGGTGAACAAAAATTTCCTGCTCGGTATAATCGAGAAGAACTGATGAATCCTTTTGCGTCACCTCCAGAGTTCGCACTTTATTCTGTGATGCCCGGCTGGCAAGAATATTAGCGACACAACCATTTTCAAATTCGATCTGGGCATTGACCAAATCATCACGCCCTGAAAAAACAGAACTGCCCACCACATTGATATTACTCACTTCCGATTTAATGAGATTGAGGATAATATCTATATCGTGGATCATGACATCAAGCACCACGCCATCATCCTTCATCCTGGAAGCAAACGGACTCATCCGTCTGCATTCTATATATATTGGATCTTTAACGATTTTAAACAACTCCTGAACCGCCCCATTAAACCTTTCCACATGGCCGATATGGAGAGTTATGTTTTTCTCATCCGCAATATCAAATAGTTCTCTCGCCTGAGCCAAATCATCAGTACAAGGTTTTTCCAAAAGAACGTGGATCCCGGCCTGCAAAAATTCCTTCCCAATGAAATAATGCAAGGAAGTGGGAACCGCAACGACAGCAACATCTACCTTATCAAAAAGGTCCTTGTAATCGTCAAAATAAGGAACATTATATCGCTCCGAAATTGTTTTCGCACGCTCCTCACTGCTGTCAACAACACCAACCAGATCGGCTTCGCGCATTTCAGATAAAACGCCGACATGGTATTCACCCATCCTTCCTACTCCGACAACCCCTACTTTACATCCTGCCATTATTTTCCAATTCCCTACTCGAACCGTTTATAAAATTAATTAAGATAGCGCATTTCACCTACTTTTCGTCCTGACACTATTTAATAATTCCTCTATCAGAATCGTTTATAAAGTTGATAAGATAGCGAATTTCATCTGATATTTCAATTTCCTCTTCTATCTTTTCGATAGCCTGAGTTGTATTCAGATCACCTTGCATTAAAAAACGAACCGCTTTTTTTAATCCGCTTCTTATCGCAGGGGCCATCCCGGCTCTTTTAAGCCCCACCGCATTTGTTCCAATAAGCCGGGCAGGGTTTCCTTCCACCGTACAAAAGGGAAGGATGTCCTGCCCAATCCGACTCATCCCACTGGTCATGGAAAGTTTTCCAAATCTGACAAATTGATGCGTCCCTACCATCCCTGAAATAAAAGCGCCTTCTTCAACAATGATGTGGCCTGAAAGGCCCGTCCCATTCACAATGACCACATCATCTCCTATGACACAATCGTGCGCGAGGTGTACATATGCCATTAGAAGGCATCTTTTGCCCACGATTGTTTTTTCATTCTCCTTTGCGGAACGGTGAATCGTTACAAACTCACGGATTGTGGTTTCATCTCCAATTTCTACCGAAGCCTCAACGTCACGGACTCCCATAACCTGTGGGTCTCCCCCAATGGAGGCACCGTGGAAGATCCTGCAATCTGCCCCCACAACCGCTCCCGCTTCAATATACACGCTAGGCCCTATTTCAGTTCGATCACCTATCTTTACTCCGGGCCCTACTACTGAGAACGGTCCAACCCGAACATCTTTTCCCAATTCAGCACTGGGATCAATTTCCGATTTACTATGTTTAGTCACGTCATACTTCGATGAAAAGGGTTAGGCTTCCAGCTTACTGATTTTGTTTCTCGAAGACCACCCAAGGGAGGGTTGATTGAAAACTCACCGTACCTGTTTTCAAATTTACTTTCAGGATTCACCAGTATCTTTTCCCAACATTGCCTGAAGGGTACATTCCGCGACAAGCTTTTCCTCAACATAAGCGCTGCCCTGAAATCTAAATAACATACCTCTCTGCTTTATTTTGGTTAGTTCCAACCGCAACTGGTCTCCAGGCCGAACCGGCTGTCTAAACTTTGCCTTATCAATTCCTGTAAAAAAAACCGAACCGTGCCCTTCTTTTTTCATAACTTTTAAAGCAAGAATACAGGCGACCTGAGCGAGAGCCTCAATGATCAATACTCCTGGCATAATCGGAAACTCAGGAAAATGACCTTGAAAAAATGGTTCATTTGTGGTCACGTTTTTAACACCAACAATACGGGAGTCCATATCGCATTCCGTCACACGGTCCACCAAAAGAAACGGGTAACGATGAGGAATGACCCGCTTAATTTCATCAATATCCATCATAAGACAACTGCTTCTCTCGTATAGTAAAAAATCAAAGATTATTTATAAAAGCGGGGCTCTGGAGGGATCGTAGAAATCACTTTAGTTTATTATAGGCTTGAGTTGCCACAGCAGTCAGGTCCGCGGATTCATTAAAATAAAGTCCAACCTTTTTTTCCAAAATTACAGTGAAGTTTTTTTCCTTACCAAGCTTATGAACCACTTCAACCATTTTCTTTAGTATCTCATTCGTGATTTCTTTTTCTTTTTTGGAAAACTCTTCGTTCTTATCCTGAACATAGCGTTCAAACTCTCTTTTCTTTTTGCGAACACTCTCTTCTTTCTTTTTTTTCAACTCAGGGTTGAGCACCATGCTCTGCTTATTGAGGTTCTCTATCATTTTTTTCAGCAAACCTTCTCTTTTGGCAATCATTTCTTTTTCTTTTTTGAATCGCGTCTTAAAAGAAATGAATTCCTTTTTCCATTCCTTGGTACCGGCAACTGCCTTTTGAATATCAATAAAGCCAATTCTTTGATCCTTTCCATAGCCAGGAGTTGCCTGAGCAAGCAGAACGAATCCCACTAAAAAAGAAAACATGACCGGAAAAAACCGCTGTCGAACAAAACCACTAAACATGAACCAAACCCCTTTTTAAAGATTTTAAATTAAAATGCATTGCCAGCTGTGAAGTGAAATTGACCAGGATCCTCTCCAGCCGCCTGATCCAGTTTAACTCCGTAGGCGAAACCCACGGGGCCGAACGGACTCATAAAACGTATACCTGCACCAATACTGTCTCTCATTTCTACTAAATCCCAAGTGGTCGTCGTCTTTCTGGTGTCCGGCCCCCCGCCATATACATTACCACGGTCATAAAAGACGAACCCCCTGAACCCCTTGGTAAAAGGATATTGAAGTTCTGCATTAACCAACAGCGACTGGTTTCCACCGATAGGATCTCCTGAGGCGTCCATTGGTCCAACATCCCTGACTGTATAACCTCTCAAGCTGGTCGGCCCTCCCATAAAATAGCGCTCAAAAGAAGGGAGTTTGTCATCGCCATATCCATCCGCCCAACTAACCTGACCATGTATCATCCCCACCAGCTTGCCAACAAGAGGAATGTAGTAGCTGGTTTCATATGACATTTTGTGAAAATCAGACCCGCCTAATATCCCGCCAGCCAATTCAAATCGTACCACATGGCGGTTACCGGTGGAAGGATTTAAAAAGTCGTCTCTTGTGTCCCTTGTAAATGTTGGGGTGATACGGCTGGTAACACGCCTTTCATTTTTCAAAAATGAGGTTTCATTTAATGGATCAACATCGGAAATTTCAACATCTTCAAATCTATAGTTTAATCCCGCCCAATCATATTCGGAAAGGGATTTACCGAAACGCAATCCTCCACCCATATTTTTGGAATTATAACTGAAAAAATTTGTGGCAGTGTTAAATGCGTCAATCCCCGCCAGAATTTCTGAATCGAACAATCGTGGGTCGGTAAAAGACAGATTGAAATTCGATCTTATGGCAGACAATCTTGTTGAAAAGCTAAGATTTACACCGCGCCCAAGGAAGTTGTCTTGAGAAATACCCGCATTAAAAATGAATTGTTCTACTTGGCTGAATCCCGCCCCAAACGAAATCTGACCTGTTGGGCGCTCAGTCACCGTCGTAACAATGTCAATCAAGTCGGAATCCTTACCTCGTCGGGTATCGATTTTCACATCTTCAAAAAACTGAAGATTATTGATTCTCTGCTTACTTCGCTTGAGCTTCGCGCTATCGAAAAGCTCTCCTTCCTTCAAGCGAAACTGTCTCCGAATAACATTGTCCAATGTCCGCGTGTTACCAATCAAACTGATTTCACCGACATAGACCTTGCGCCCCTTATCAATCTCAATATTCAAATCAACTGTTCGCGATTCATCATTAATTTTAGTCACCGGGTTAACATCTGCATAGGCATAACCCCGTTGCGAATAAAGTTCCGTTATATTCAGAACATCTTCACGCACTTCCGAAACGTTGTAAACATCCCTGGTCTTGACCTTAACGGCCTTTAAAATTTCTTCCTCAGTCAACGTTTCATCAGATTGAGCTGTTAATTTCCTGACTCTGTATTGAGGCCCCTCTTTAATAGGAACAATTATGTTTATTTCTTTATCCCTTTTATTAATATCGATTTTTGGCTCTGACACCCGAACGCGTATGTATCCATTATCGTGATAGAACCCTTCAATCCGAAACATATCCAGTTTTAAAATGTCCTTCTTGTAAATCCCGGAATCATCGAGATAGGAAAACCATGTTTCAGCTGTGGTTTCCATCTGCTCTCTCAGGTCATCAGCCTTAAGGCTTTTATTACCAACAAAACGGATATTTTTAATTCGGACCTTTTCACCTTCACGAATCCGTATATCAATATTCGTCAGATTGTCAGCTGATTTTTCCGTATCAATAGCAGTCTCAACAAAGAAAAAACCCTTCTCGTGATAGAGAAGTTTAATTTCCTCTTTCGCCTCTTGAATCATATGTTCCTGGAAAGTCGTTCCGCGCTTGAGCACCAGTTTTTCCCGAATGTCGGCATCACTCAATTTATCGTTGCCATGAAGAACAACGTCACCAATGGATGGAATTTCCTCGACAATAAAAGTAACTTCCAAGCCATTCAAAGTTTCCTGGGTTTCCACGCGAATATCCTTGAACTGCCCCAAGCCATATATCTGTTCAATATCTTTCCTGATCTGGTTCCGGGAAAGAGGTTCGTCCTTGCGGGTTTTTATATAATAAAGAATGGTCGAATCATCCACCCGCTTGTTTCCCTGAATTTTGACAGAACCCACCAAACCTTCGTCCTGAGCATGAACCTGTGGTGTCAAGGCAAACACAAGAAGAGCCAGTGAAATGAGCAGAAATATTTGGCGAATTTTTATCATCAAGAAAATACCTGTATTTAAACGGGTTATGCTGTCGCGCCCAATAAAAAATTTATCCCCAAAAAAAAAGTATCAGGGTTCTTAGGCCTTTACGGACCTTAAACCCTAATACTTTACAATACTTTACGGTAATTTGAAAGTTACTTTATCGCTACTATCCAGCGAGTCCGTCAACATGCGTTCAGGGCACCCGATTTGTCGGTGAAAACCAAAGCATCATCCTGCAGACTCACTTCGATCACGCCACCGCTTTTGAACCTTCCCTTGAGCATCTCATCAGATAAAACATCCTCAAGATGCTTCTGCATCGCCCTCTTGAGTGGTCTGGCGCCAAAGCTCTTGTCATACCCCTTTTTTGCCAGCCATCTCTTGGCTTCCACCGTAACATCCAAAGTCAAGCCCTGCTGGATGAGCTGTTCATTCAGCTGAGCCAGCTGAACATCAAGGATACTGACAATATGATCAACATCCAGTGGCCTGAACACCACCGTCTCGCTGAGCCGATTCAAGAATTCTGGGTTGAACGTACGCTTGAGGTCCTGCTTCAAATCCTTTTGCATACGATCATAATTCATCTCAACATCGTCTTTATGGAAACCCAAAGAAGTCCCCTTATCCAAAGACCGTGAGCTGATATTTGAAGTCATGATGACAACCGTGTTCTTAAAATCAATCACCCTGCCATAGCTGTCCGTCAAACGCCCATCATCCATAATCTGCAACAGCAGGTGGAAAACATCGGAATTGGCTTTTTCGATTTCGTCAAACAAAACGACAGAGTAAGGTTTACGCCGAACTTTTTCCGTGAGCTGTCCACCTTCCTCATACCCGACATAACCCGGAGGGGCTCCTGTCAAACGGGAAACATTGAATTTTTCCATATATTCCGACATGTCGAGTCGAATCAGAGCATCGCGATCACCAAACATAAACTCGGCAAGCACACCCGCCAACTCTGTTTTACCCACACCCGTTGGACCAAGGAAAAGGAAACAACCTATAGGACGACGCATGTCCTTAAGTCCAGACCTCGACCTGCGAATGGCCTTGGTAAGAACCTCAATCGCCTCGCCCTGACCCACCACCTTGGAAGCCAGTTCTGACTCCATATTCAACAGACGGGCACTCTCACCTTCCTCAATTTTGGAAAGTGGGATTCCAGTCATACTCGAAACAACAGCGGCAATGTCCTCATCGGTAATACTGGGCTCAACGTTATCGTTCTCCTCTTCCCAGCGATCCCTCTCTTTCTCCAGGCTGGCCCGAAGCTCTTCCTCTTTGTCACGCAACTCCACGGCCTTTTCAAATTCCTGGTTTTCGATGCGCACCTTTTTGTCACGAACAATAATGTCAATGTCGCGATGAATCTTTCTCATCTCAGGCGATTGAGTTACTTTTCGCAGACGCACGCGCGAACCCGCCTCATCAATTACGTCAATGGCTTTATCTGGAAGGAACCGATCACTTATGTATCTGTCAGCATACCTGACCGCCGTGACAATGGCCTCATCTGCGATCTTCGCCTTGTGATGCATTTCGTAAGGGACCTTGAGTCCTTTGATGATTTCAACGGTCTCTTCCACCGAAGGCGGATTGACAATAACCGGCTGAAACCTTCGTTCAAGCGCTCCGTTTTTCTCAATATATTTACGATATTCTTCCAGAGTTGTCGCACCAACACACTGGATTTCCCCACGCGATAAAGCGGGTTTGAGCATATTTGACGCATCGATAGAACCCTCTGCCGCGCCAGCCCCTACCAGAGTATGCAACTCGTCTATGAACAGTATGACGCTGTCATTCTGCACGATTTCTTTCATTATCCCCTTGAGGCGGGCCTCAAACTGACCGCGATACTTTGTTCCCGCGATCAATGAGCCCAGGTCCAGAGAAACCACCCTCTTATCAAACAAGGTGTCCGGAACCTCGCGTTCCATAATGAGCTGGGCCAATCCTTCAACAATCGCCGTTTTACCAACACCGGGCTCTCCGATCAGAACTGGATTGTTTTTGGTTCGGCGGCTGAGAATCTGAATCACGCGCTCTATTTCTTTGGCACGTCCGATGATAGGATCGAGCTTGCCATCGACTGCCATCTTGGTCAGGTCCCGACTGAACTCATCCAATGTTGGTGTCTTGCCTGTTTCGCGTGTGGCCTCTGTAGGCTCTTTGAACATCTCAACAATCTTCTCCTTAACATCCTCGAAATACATCCCGAAACTATTAAGGATCCTGCAAGCCACACCCTCTTTCTCCTTGAGCAGTCCCAGCAGAAGGTGTTCTGTTCCAATATAATTGTGATTCAAGGAGCGTGCTTCCTCAACAGCAAACTCCAGAACTTTTTTCGCTCGTGAAGTAAATGGAATATCACCAATGATCAACGAATTGGAACTCCGTGGCAGGTTCTTCTCCAGTTCCTTTTTAAGTTGAGTCAGATCGGTGCCGGTCTTTTGAATAATCGCAACTGCTATCCCTCCGCCATCCTTAACAACACCCTGCAAAATATGCTCAGTGCCCAGATATTCGTGGCGATACAACTCCGCTTCTTCCCGCGCAAGTATAATGACCCTGCGAGCTCTTTCTGTAAATCGCTTAAACATATCGTCGGTATCCTTCAAGAAAAGTGGATGCGGAATGAAAACTACAAACAACCTGCTCTTATTTAAAGATCAGGTCACAATTTTAAAGCTCTTATGCCAACTAACCTAAGTCTACCATTTTATCAGACCGTATTTTTAAAACAAGACTTTATTTGACTTAAACAAGGAATCCCTTGCAAAGGTAACTCCCTAAGTTTAGAGGAGTTTGGCTGGTTTTTTCGACAACCGGATCAGAGCATGATTTGCCAATGCATACACATAATTTTCGGAGTAAATCAGCAGAAACTTGATGCTTTTTTAAGCCGATTCCGAAAGAGTTACAGATCCGGTTTTGCCCCTGTTCTACTATCAGGTGTAGCTGGCGTCCCGGTGAAAACAAATCACTGCCGCGGTCGTGCTGGGTGGGCTAAATTCATTTGCCTCCGTCAGTTCGATGCCCAGATCCTCTGCTTTCAAAATCTCCCAAATCATCTTGTTATTTGCCAAATCGGTTAGCGCTGGATAGCCCGGACTGTAGCGCTGACCCACCCGGTCCTTTCTATGCCCCGCTCTCAGCCTGATGAGGTTATGAATATACTCCGCCAGATCTTCCGCGACTCGATCACACAACCCCTGCAGGTAGAGTGCCGACTCCGTATCATTTTCCTGTTTAAACGTTTTGATGGCTTTTTCAGCTTCATCGCCCGCCGTGGTTATCTGTAACCCGATCGCGTCCATTTGCCCCGAAGACTTTGGGTGAAAATACTGCGCCGCCGAGAAAATATCCTTCTGCCCCTTGCCGACACAAACGGAAAAACCTATTCGTCCTATTTCCTTTTCCGTATCTTTCGGATCGTAAAGTATCACCTCATCTCCATCAGACTGGGCTGGCAGCAGAACGAATCGTGCCTTTGGTACAACCCAACCATTGGATTCCGCTTTTTCAATCCACTCTTTTTTCAATTGTTTCAATTGATCGATATCGACCGATTTGTCTTTCCATGAAGACTGTTTGCCGAATTTCCAGTTGAGGGAAAACAAACTTTTATTATTGAGATTGGATTCCAGCTTGTGCAATTTGAATTCAACCTTGTGCAACCCATACCCATCCCTTGGAACTTCATGCTTTTTGAATCCAACCACTCGTCTTGGCAAAGTCGACAGCAATTCGTCCTTCTTATCCTGAATACCTTTGGCGCGCTGGTATTCGCTCAGCAAGTGTTCCTTGTTCTCGCCCAAAAAACTGGAAAGACCTTGTCCATCCATCAGGCGGTTCATTACGTTGACTCCGTCCATACCACTTTCACAATAAAAAATATTATTTAAAATATCCTTCGCTTCGTTTTGCCCGTGCATGGCAACATATCCTGCGTGTCTGGAGTTAACGGGCGCACCGCCTATCAGAATTGGTATGTCGCAGGACTTCTCCTTCAACATACGGGCCACGGTGATCATGTGGTTGGACGTTTGCACCAATAATGCGCTCATGCCAATCGCGTCGGCGTTTTCCTTTTCCGCCGTCTCAACAAATTTCTCCAGATGCACCTGCACCCCAAGGTCGATCACCCGGTATCCATAATTTTCCAACAGGGTTTTCGCCAGGTCTTTGCCAATACTGTGCACATCCTGATACACGGTACCTATCACCACAATTCCTTTGTATTGAATCTCGTCTTCTGGATTCACCCCGCTTTGCAAACGCATGTACCACTCAAGAAATTCCATCACACTACGCATAACGTCTGCGCTCTTCAACAAGTGCGGCAGACTCACTTCTCCCCGCCCAAAGGCATCTCCCAACTCGCGCATGGTCTTCATAAGGTGGCCACTAATAAAATCCAGAGGCTTGTGCCTGTTTACAACTTCAGCCGTCTCAAGCACAATGTGGTCTCGGTATGAATACTCAACTCCATCCTTTTCCACCGTACCATCTTCTTTTTGCTTGAACCCATCCCTGATCTTTGCACAAACACTTTCTTCAGCCGAAAGATCGGCATAATCCACTTTCTTTTGCTTGATACCTGTTTTTTTTGTCAGTGCAATTTCTTCCAGTATGTCGAAGGCATTCATATCACGCTGAAGAATCACTCTACGTGCAAGTTCTACATCTTCACTCGGCAGACTCTCAAGAGGAACATAGTGATTCGGATTCAAAATGGCGCAGTCGAGCCCCACCTTGCGAGCCTCTTCAAGGAATACACTGGTGAGAACTTTCCTCATGTAAGGCTTCTTTCCCAAACCATTGGTCAGGTTACCTACGCCAATGGAAGTTTTCAGGTCTGGATGAATTTTTTTTATGCGAGGTAGACTTTCAAGGGTCTCGACACAGAAATTAAGTCCTTCGACCGATTCACTGCCGATGGGATACGCATTAACATCAATCAAAATCTGGTCAGGTGTCACCCCATGTTTTTCCCCAGCCTGTTTAACGATTTCTGCGGCCAGGTTAAATTTTTCATCAGCTGTTTGCGCTGGACCCTCTGGCCCATTGACCAACGCGATATAAACCGGACCGTGACCACGGGTGCATGAAAGGACCGCATCGAGCTTGCTTTCACCATCCTTGTATTCCTCAAGGCTGATTGAATTGATGATGGGCCGACCCGGATAACTCTCAATCGCCCTGGCCAGGGCTTCCACGGAAAATGAATCGATACACATGACACCTTTGAAATCACTGGTGAGGCCATGGATGATCTCGGGAAGCACTTTCTCAGTTTCCACAATATTACTATCCATGCACACATCTATGATTTCTATTCCCAAATCCTTAACCTGCTCGCTGACCACTTCCTCCAGAGCCTGCATTGCGATGTCTCCTTCGCGTTCCACCGCCTCCCGCACCACCTTGCTTCCGCGAACGTTGAGACGTTCGCCGATACGCACCAGTCCTTTTGATTCATCAACAGGAACAGCTTCTTGCGGACCAGAAACGAACACACGTTGGTCAGGCTCTCTAGACGCTGGAACAATACCGTCCAACTTATTTCTCAGCGCTTTGATATGAGCAGGAGTCGTACCACAACATCCGCCCACAATCGACACACCATATTCGCGGACGAACGGCTCTATGGCATTGGCCATATCTTCCGGCGAAAGTTTGTAACAGGTCTGACCGTCCTCAGAAATCGGTTGCCCCGCATTAGGAATAATCGAGATAGGATGTCTGCATAAACGGCTCAACTTTTCTACCGTAGCTGCCATCTCCTCCGGCCCAACACTACAGTTTATTCCAAATACATCGATCCCCATCCCCGACACAGCGGTGTAAGCAGCCTGAATATCTGTATTAAAAATCTGCATTTTCGAAAACACATCGACTGTAGCCTGGACTATTATTGGAACCCTAGTTCCCTTCGCAGCAAAAGCTTTATTGGCACCCTCAATAATAGCCTTGGTTTCCAAAATGTCCTGCTGGGTTTCGATAAGAAGTACATCCGCCCCCCCTTCGATGAGCCCGCAAATCTGATGGTAAAAATTTTCAACGATCTGACCAAAAGTAGCTTGATTCAGGTTGGCCTGGGTACTCGAAACTACATAGTTGGACGGCCCAATGGACCCCGCCACATAAAGCGGCCTTCCATCACAGTCAGGTTGAGTACGGTATTTTTCCACCGCCCTGCGTGCGATGCGGCAACCCTCTACATTAAGGTGCTTCGTCAAAGACTCCAGTGAACAGGTTTTAAGGTCCAGATTTTCCGGTATAGCTTTTAAATCTGAAGAATCAAATTTAGAAAAATCAAATTCCTTCAACCGTAAAGGTGATGCGCCAAAAGTGTCCGTTTCAATCAAATTGGCACCTGCCTGGAGGTATTCAAGATGAATGCCTTCCAAATCGTCCGGACGCGAAAAAATCAACAGGTCGGTGAGCATTTTGAACTCGGGGCCACCAAACGCGGTGTCTGTCAACCCGAGATTCTGGACCATGGTTCCCATGGCTCCGTCAAGAATAAGAACCTGATTTCCTAGTTCACTTTTAAAACTCATATTTCTCCAGATAGTTTAGTTTAAATCTTGAAGTGTGTGGCGGGCCCTGACAGGCATTGGCAATCGTTGACTATTATTCACTAGGCTATTATACAACGAAAGAAATTTATGCTTGAATCTTATAGAAGGAAAATGAGGAAGTATTCAACTATTTTTTTGAGGCAGGGTGATGGTGAAAATAGAACCTTCTCCCGGAATACTGTCCGCGCTGATCCTTCCTCCGTGCAGTTCAACTATTTTCCGGCAAATCGCCAGTCCCATTCCGTTACCTTCAAACTCAGCCGCCCCGTGCAAACGTTCGAAAGGTTTGAAAATTTTATCCAGATACTTGGGGTCAAATCCAATTCCGTTATCCTGTATGGTAATCTTGTCGCCAAACTCGCTATCTTCACATTGTACATTGACTATGGGGCTCACCTCCGGCCTGTGATACTTTATCCCATTACTAATGATATTCATAAATAGTTGCCCCATTTGAAATTTATCGGCATGGACCACTGACAATGATTAAATTTCTTTTCTTCCCATTAAACTTTTTGGTCAAGAGCCTTGATTCCTATCAACAAAACCTCATCTCAACACTCTCACAGTTAACGTGCAATCAAAAATCCTAAAAACATGTATTGGGTTTAAGGACTTGAATGACGAAGGCAAGTTTTCAAAAATACCTTTTTCTATTTTCCAGCACCGAGCAAAAAATAGAAATTCGGGCATCTAATAAATTTTTACTAATAACCGATGTATATATTTGGTTGCAAAGTAAAGTGGCTTTTTATCAAGTATTTTTTACAAACATTCTCGACCTGAGCTACCAGTAAAAATATTTATTCTCATTCCAACAACTCAGCCCGAAAAGCCATAACTCACTTGTTTTCAACTTGTAACATCAGAAACCCGCATATCTTTAAGAGACTTCCCAAAAACTCTTTCATAAATAGATAGTTTATCTTTGGCACAACGAAATCCGACGTCATCCTTTCGAGAAAAAGGATTGAGGCGTTCACGGGAAGTTCCGCGTGATTTCAAGGCGATGACCTTCCTGTATTCTTCTTCAGAAAAATGACCCACACCAAGATAAGACATGCCGCGAACCACAAGCAGTTTTTCATCTTTTTTCTTCCAAACATTAGTATTATTCGGGTAAGGCAAGTAGTAATCCCACACCCACTCCCAAACGTTGCCGATCATGTCATAAGTTCCATAGAAGCTGACCCCCAGCGGAAAACTGCCCACGGGTTTCAGTCCACGACCCCGTTTCTTTTTTGCTGACGGACTAACATTGGCGGAGGAAAAATCAAACTCATTACCCCAAGGATAGATATAATGGTCGGGTCCGCGGGCGGCTTTTTCCCATTCGGCTTCTGTTGGAAGTCTTTTCCCAGCCCACCCCGCATAGGCAGCGGCATCATAAAAGTTAACATGCGAAACAGGATAATGCCCCGTCCCTTCCGGAAACCGGTCTCCGCCCCAGGTGCGTGGCGGTTTGTGGTCTGTCGCCTGGCAAAATATGTAATATTGAAGACGGGTCACTTCGTATTTGTCGATATAATAATCTTTGAGATAAAGTTCAAATGCCGGGGACTCATCGGCAAACCACGGTTTACCCAGTCCCAGCTTGAGTGCGTGCTGATCCGTATCGACTTCATCGGTACCCATGATAAAATTACCAGCGGGTACCAGCACCATTCCTTCCGGCGGGGATTCGCACCCAGTCAATATCATGCCGGTGAACATTAAATAGATTATTATGAAGCGCTTCATTTGGCATCTCTAGAATGGAAAATCCTGTAACGAAAAATAACCGGCCCCACGTCTTTAAAACGGTCACCCTTGGAGATATCGATCTGGATGACCGATTGACAAATTTCTCATTGGGTACTCACGCCGATTCTCTACAACAATCTATTGAAGAAATTGGCGTGACCCATCCAGTCACCCTGGTTCCTGTTGGAGACCGCTTTCGCATCGCTTGCGGTCATCGTCGTGTGTTGATATCTACCCTGCTTGAATTAAATGAAATTCCTGCACGGATTCTAAGCCCTTCATCAAGTGACGAATCAATGCTGATGCTTAATTTATCAGAAAATCAGATTCACCGTCATTACAGCGCTATTGAAAAAGGACTCATTCTCGCTAAATTATCAGAAAGCAACGTTCCCGAAGGTCGCATCATTGAAAAACATATGCCCATGCTTGGTCTGGAGCGAAGTAAAAAACTATTGGCTGGTTATCTCAGTATAATTCAATTGACACCCGGTCTGCAAAACCTGCTCCATGAAGCCAATGTTCCCCTGCGAACATTTTCAATATTATTCCGCTGGAACTCGGAAAGCGCTACAGCGGCTGAAAAATTTTTTTCCATACTTCGCCCGGGAGCCAATAAATGGCGCGATCTTCTGGAGTGGATTGACGAAATTTGCATGAGGGATGAAATAACCCCCTTTGAACTACTCAGTCTGCCCGAATTACAATCGGTCCTAAAGCAAAACGATCTGCCTCCCAATACTCGATACGAAAGGGTTCGTCAACTTCTGCATTCCAAGCGTTACCCCATGCTTAACGATATGCAGATTCGACTGGCCAAAGCCCTTGACGCATTGAAACTTGACGACAAAACACGGGTCCATATTCAGGACAGTTTTGAAAGTGACGAAATTAAAGTTGAGATGAAATTCCGCACCCGTGAACAGTTTATTAATCAAATAGAAAAACTGGTCCGCGCCTCGGGGTCTGATGCTTTAGACGAACTGATCCGTATTTTTCAAAATCCGCAAGACTGAAAAGCCCTCCCCACTTCGTTCAGAATGACAAGCAATCGTTCGTCAGCTATTTTAAAAGTTCTTTGGATTTATTTCCACGAAGTCCATTTCCCCCCAGGCCCTGTTGCCTTTCAGCTTGGCGAACTTTATGGATCAGCCATTTAAGACTGTTCAACACTCCGACCCAGGGTATCCAGTATCTTCAAGGCAAGATTTTCTGTGATTCCCGGCAGGGCCTGTAATTGCTCCGGCGATGCCGCCCTTATGCCGTCCAGACTGCCGAAATTCTTGAGAAGTTGCAAATGCCTTTTTTTGCCAATACCCGGAACCGACTCTAACGGTGAGGTCAGGGTACTCTTATCGCGCAATTTCCGGTGATACGATATCGCGAACCGGTGCGACTCGTCTCTGATTCGTTGCAGTAAATACCGGGAAGGTGCGTTCTCCCGAAAAAAGACCGGATTTTTTTTCCCAGGCAGATACACTTCATCAGTCTCAACATTGTTGCGCATTTTTCCCTTGGCGACACATGCGATATCCACCCTCCCGGCAAGGTCCAGTTCCTGTATCATTTTTTCCGCGCTGGACAGATGTCCCCGTCCGCCATCAATCAGGATGAGGTTGGGCAATGCCTTTCCTTCACGCATCAAACGACTGTATCTCCTGCCGATCACTTCCCTCAACATCGCGTAATCGTCAATACCCTGGACTTCGGCAATTTTATAACGGCGGTATTTTGAATTTTCTGCTATAGCATTTCTGAATACCACAACAGACCCCACCGCATGCTTTCCTGAAATATTGGAAATATCGAATCCTTCAATGACTTCCGGAAAAAATTTCAGCCCCAGCGTTTCCTTCAACTCTTCCAGACTTCGGAGTCCAAGTTCCCCCTTATCCAACTCCGTTCTCAAAGCGAAATTAGCATTTTCCTCGGCCATACGCACGAGGTCCTTCTTTTTTCCGCGTGAAGGGACATCCAGACGAACCCGGTTTTCCTTTTTTCCCGACAGCCAGTCTGATATCAACGAAGACTCATCTATCGGATGCGGTAAAAGAATTTCTCGGGGAAAAATAATTTGATCGGCGTAATACTGCTTCAGAAAAGATGATAGTGTTTCGTTATCATCGGTGTCATCAAGGGTTTTCATTTTATAATTTTTTTCACCTACCATCTTGCCACCTCGAACCACAAGCACTTGAACCATCACCAGATTACGTTCACGGCAGTATCCGACAATATCCTGATCCTCCAGAGAAACGGATATTATCTTTTGTTTGCCCAGAACTGTTTTTACCGCCTGAATTTTATCTCTGTAAACCCCGGCTTCTTCATAATGTAATTGACTGGAAGCGGACTCCATTTTCTTTTTCAGACTTTCCACTAATTCATGATTCTTGCCTTTGAGAAAAAGTATCACGTCCTGAACCACCCGACCATATTCTTCCTTCGTCAGGTAGCCCGCGCAGGGAGCAAGGCATCGTCCCATCTGATAGTTCAGGCACGGCCTTCTGAGAGCCGTTCCGTCCAAACGATCCCTGCTTTGTCTGAGCGGAAAAATTCTATATATCAGCCGGATCGTTTCGCGAACTTCTTTGACCATGGTGTAGGGTCCGAAATAGGTCGCACTGTCTTTTTTTATCCGGCGAACCACTTCCAGCCGTGGAAACTCTTCCTGCGTGGTCAGGCGAAGGTAGGGATAGTGCTTGTCATCTTTCAGGAGAACGTTATAACGAGGTAGGTGTTTTTTGATGAAGTTGCTTTCAAGAATCAACGCTTCCGCTTCGTTTCGGGTGGTCAAAAATTTTATATCGCGAACCTTGTCGGTAAAAATACGCGTTCGCGCAGGCATGTTGCTCGATTTCTGAAAATAGGAACGCACTCTGGTCTTTAACGATTTGGCCTTGCCGATGTAAAGGATTTCCCCGCGGCTATCCTTCATGATATAAATACCCGGTAGCTTGGGAATCGTTTTCAGAATATCAGCAATTTGTGTTTTCATAACCAATGCAGTAAAACGGTTTCGGGGAAAATTTATTGATGAACCCTAACTGTTTGCGGATTTTAATAATGGCCCTTTAGTCATTCTACATCAATTTCCTTAACTAG
>CAJWQP010000020.1 GCA_913045445.1 uncultured Nitrospina sp.
GGATGGGTTCCAGTGTTTTTGCCAATGCCAGTTCGGTAGACTCAGGGGAGGTTGCTCCGAATTTCATTCAAGATGTCGGAGATGATCTATACGCACTGACATCTGATGTGACGATCATGCTGGAAAAAAAGATGCTTCCGTCAACCTCCATTACTGAGTCGGATACAGACTTCGTAGAAGAAGTTGGAGAAACAGCTTCCAACACCGCCCTGAGGTCGGGACAAAAGCCGCAAACTTATGAAGAGTTGGAAGACCCCTTTGCACCCACTGAAGAAATTCCGGAACTGACGGACCCGATGGAAGGTTTTAATCGGTTCATGTTTGATGTGAATGAGGGGATTTACGATAATGTTATGGAGCCTGTTGCCCGTGGATACCGTGCGGTGATTGCTGAGGATTTCCGAATGGCTATCAGCAACATTTTTGACAACGCGGCGGCTCCTGTCAAGTTACTCAGTAGCGTGTTGCAGGGTGATTTTGCAAAATCAGGCAGGGTTATTGCTCGAACCCTCATTAATACAACGGTTGGCATAGGCGGTTTGTTGGATGTTGCAGGGCAGGAGTATGACATCAAGAATGTCAATGAAGATTTTGATCAGGTTCTGGGACGTCATGGTGTTCCAACCGGGCCTTATATTGTTTTACCTGTGCTCGGTCCTTCAACCCTGCGGAATGCTGCTGGACGGGTAGTAGATTCGCTGATGAGTCCCGGTATTGCTTTTGCTCCTGGGATTGCCGCTGGAGCGGCCATAAACCTCAGCGAAAATATCAATGATGTCTCCTTTATTCTTGATGACAAGGAGCAATTGGAAGACAGCGCCATTGATGAATATGAAAGTGTGCGTGACTTTTATCAGCAATATCGTCATGGCCTGATGAACGAATAATCCTTCCTGTCGTTTTTTCAGCCTGTTTTTTCATTACAGAGAAATACTGTGCGGGTTTATTAAGTTTGAACCTGCGATAGCATGAATTGGATCAACTGGCGCACTCCATGCGCTACCTGTTGAACTTTATTTTTGGCTCCCACTTGTTTTGTTCTTCCAGATCCAGTTGAGATTAAAAAAATAACCCTGATTGTGAATAATTATGGAAAGGTTTCGCTTCTTTCTATTTTATATCGATAATTACTTTTAAATCGGGACTGGTGTCAAAACTATTGTCACAGGCGGCATCTTCAAAGCGAATCTGGATGCCGCCGTCAGGATCAGGGAATATTTTATGATGAGAAACAGACCATTGGTTATCGTTTTGGTGAAAGCCTGTGACAGAGAATGCCAGGCTGGACAAGCTTGATCCTTCCAGTACAAATGATTCGTTGCCGTTCTTTGTGACAGACCCCAAAGACTTGCTTCCAACAAACCATTCTACCTCGTATTTTTGTTTATAATCTGCATCTACGACAGAGTTAAAAGTAGCCTGTCTGTTTTTATAGAGAGAAAAATGAGCAGGGCCGGGAATACCTTCGCAATTTGTGGATCCGCTGGCAGGCCAGGCGGTGACCCACCCCAGGGTCAGGCATAAAGATATTATCGCGACAGGTTTGGTCATCAATGTCACCTTAAGTGATATATGAACCTTCTATACTTTAGTCTAATCTCTCACATTTTTAGTGATTTTGATAGTCCAACCCCAATAATCTCCCTGGTAATGATCTTAAGCGAATCTTTCCCTGTTGCGGTTGATATAATCCAGCATTAAGAATATATTGTAAAACTTATCTTTAATTTATCAGGCGCGTTTCTATTCAGGAGCCTTTTTATGAACGAACATAAATTTACCAATCGGTTGGCGAGCGAGACCAGTCCTTATCTGCTACAACATAAACACAATCCCGTCGACTGGTATCCCTGGGGAGATGAAGCTCTCGCAAAGGCCAGACAAGAAGCTAAACCCATTTTTCTCAGCGTGGGTTATTCAGCCTGTCATTGGTGCCATGTGATGGCGCATGAATCTTTTGAAAATGAAGAAACCGCACGCATTATGAATGAAAAATTTATTAACATCAAAGTCGATCGTGAAGAGAGATCCGATGTTGACGCTGTGTATATGAAGTCGGTCATTGCTTTGACTGGACAGGGTGGGTGGCCGATGAGCGTTTTTTTAACCCCTGACTGCAAACCGTTTTTTGGGGGCACCTATTTCCCTCCTGAGGTTAAGCACAACCGGCCCGGATTCCCACAAGTTCTTGAGCAAGCCCACAGCCTTTTTGTGTCCGGAAAAGATGACCTGGAAATGCGTATCCAGAATATTCTGGAAAAACTTCATACAGAAGAATCCGGTTCAGGAGCGGGGGAAATCACTGCGTACGCGATGATTGATGAAGCGGTTCGCGTTCTGGAGGAGCGATTCGATGCGGAAGAGGGAGGGTTCGGGGCGGGTATGAAATTTCCTGAACCGATGTATCACACTTTGCTGTTGCGCCATTGGGTGAGAACGGGAGCCGATGAATCAATGCGGATGCTTGATAAATCACTCACCAAAATGGCTGAAGGTGGGCTGTACGATCATCTGGGTGGCGGATTCCATCGCTATTCCACGGATCGTTTTTGGCGGGTTCCGCATTTTGAGAAAATGCTTTACGACAACGCGCTTCTGGCCAGACTTTATATTGATATGGCCCAGGCGACCAAGCAGGAGTTGTATAGCACAGTTCCTCGTGGAATTTTTGATTTCATACTTCGTGAAATGACTTCGCCGGAGGGCGCTTTTTATGCAGGGCAGGGTGCTGATACTGAAGGAGAGGAAGGGTGTTTTTATTTATGGGAGATGAAAGAATTTCTGGATTTGCTCGGACCCCGTCACGCTAAAGTGATGGCGCGACACTTTGGAGTGACTTCTGCCGGAAATCTGAGGCGGAAAAATGTTCTTCATCTTAATGAGTCTATGGATTCGGTTGCGGAGTCGGAACAAATCGCGATATTTGAAGTCGATCATATTTTCAGAACAGCGAAGGAAACTTTACTCGAAGCCAGAGAAAAGAGGGGCAGGCCATTAACGGATACAAAAATTATTACCGGATGGAATGGTCTTATGATCACCGCGTTCGCTTCCGGGTACATGGTTTTGCACGGAAAGAATTATCTGTCTGCCGCGACCCACGCCGCAGAATTCCTGTGGGCAAATATGTGGGCCGACTCTGGGTGTCTGCTTCGTATCCATAAAGAGGGTGAAAGTAAAATCAATGGATGCCTTGAAGATTACGCGTATTTTCTGGAAGGATTGATCACACTTTATGAGGCATCGCTTGACCGGGTATGGATTGAGCGCGCGAATCAAATTGCGGATAAGATGGTCGATGAGTTTTATGATGAGGAGAGTGCTGGGTTCTTTATGACAGGTCGCTCGGCGGAAGTGTTGGTTGCCAGACTTAAAAATGCGGCCGATGAAGCCATCCCTTCGGCCAATGCCATCGCCACTCTGTCGCTCCTTAAGCTCGGACAGTTCACAGGGAACAAACAGTACATTGCGACTGCTGAAAAATCTGTACAGGCTTTTAGGCAGAATATAGAAGAAAACCCAGTGGCGTATTCCGGACTTCTGGCGGCGGCAGATTTTATGGAATCCTTAGTCACCGAGGCCGTTTTCGTTGGTTCACGTGAGCATCCCGCTTTTGAGGATATGCAGGGCGCCCTGCATCAGGATTATCGGCCCAATAAAATCGTTTTATGGAATGAAAATGAAGAATCGTCAATTCTGCTTCCCCTTGCCGAGGGAAAATCTTCTGTCGATGGAAACCCGGCCGTTTATCTGTGCGAGAGAGAGACTTGCCATCCACCCATTCAAACGGGGAAAGCTTTGGCAAACCTTCTTCTGCCGCCACCGCAGATTCGACTCAATATTTTTGACTATGACAAACAGATCAAAGACGCGGGAAAGGAAGAGCAGGACAAATTTCTCGGCGTCATGGACCAGATCTTCAAACATTCAGGCTTGAAGTAGTAGGACTGGCACCCGAAGCCGTGTCAACCGAAAGAATATTTTCCGTCTGATGGATCAGCTCGATAGCAGTAGCTTTATCTCGAAAAATAATATTGTCCACAGCATTTACAGATATGCGGGTGGTGGTTGATGTGACTTTTCCCAGATCGAAATAGATATCCAGTTTTCCCGTTGCCACTTTGATGGTGCGCCCATCGCTGGATTTATTATTGTCAATGATCTTGAAGTCCATTTCTTTTGATACTTTGATAACCGCATTGTCCACTTCACCGATTGGATGATTGACTGTTTTATGGGCGACATTTGAAAACACATAACCCAAGCCCAGCCCACCACCAGTTATTGCCAGCGTGGTACATCCTGAAAATAATGCGAAAAACATTGTTTAAAAAACAAGTTTTAAAAATTTCATTACTTTCTCCTTGCGTGAGAAATTCGCGAATATGAATTCCTCCATTTTGATTTCTATTTCTTAGTTGTAAGTTTATAGGGCAAGCTTTATGCCAGTTTAATACTTGTTGATTAACGGGTGATTGTCCGCGGGTGGTGAATTACAGGAAAGAAAATTATGTGAGTATTTTCATACCTTTAATAAGTAAACGATAAATCAGTGTTTAGCTTTTGAGTTCAAAACTCTGGCGATTTTCTCCAATACCCAGTCGATATTTTCCCTTTGAATGATCAGTGGTGGGGCTAAACGGATAACGTGCTGATGTGTTTCTTTGCAGAGAATTCCTTCTGCCTGGAGCGCTTCGCAGAACCGGCGAGCGCCGCCTGCTGTGTGGTTTAGTTCGATCCCTATCAATAATCCTTTGCCGCGTACTTCTTTGACGTGGGGTGAGTTGATTTCTTTTAGTTGCTTCATGAAATACTCACCCAGCGTTGCCGCGCTTTTTATCATATTTTCTTCAATCAAAACTCTCAACGCCGCGCGCGCGACAGCACAACCCAATGGATTGCCTCCGAAGGTGCTTCCATGATCCCCCGGTTTGAACACACCCAGAACTTCCTTGTTGGAAAGAACCGCCGAGATTGGATAGAATCCACCGCTCAGAGCTTTTCCAACCAGGGTGAGGTCGGATTGTATGTCGTCGTGTTCTTCTGCGAAAAGTTTTCCTGTTCTGCCGAGTCCGGTTTGAATTTCATCAAGGATCAGCATGACGTTGTTGCGGTCGCAAATTTTACGGACTGATTTCAAGTAACCGTCGGGAGGCACGATGACCCCGCCTTCACCTTGAATCGGTTCCACCAGAAATCCGACCGTATTGGGGGTGATGGCATTTTCCAGCGCCGTGGTATTGCCAAAGGGGATGCTTATGAATCCGGGAGTGAACGGCGCGTAACCTTCTTTGTATTGTGCCTCGGAACTGAACCCGACAATGGTCAGGGTGCGGCCATGGAAATTATTATCGCAGACGATGATTTCCGCTTTGCCTGCAGGCACTCCTTTTTCCATGTAACCCCATTTTCTAATAGCCTTGATAGCGGTTTCCACCGCTTCGGCGCCACTGTTCATTGGAAGTACACTGTGTGACTGCGTGAGTTCGCAGATTTCTTTATAAAATGGGCCGAGCTGGTTGTTACGGAAAGCGCGTGAGACCAGAGTCAGTTTCTTTGCCTGGTCATTCATGGCTTCGAGAATTTTAGGATGACAATGCCCCTGATTGATAGCAGAGTACGAGGACAGGCAATCAAGGTACCGATTTCCCTCAACATCCCAGACCCAAATTCCCTGTCCACGACTGAGAACTACATCCAGCGGCTTGTAATTATTGGCGCCGAACTCGTTTTCCAGTTGGATAAAGTCTCCCGTGATCATATCCGCTCCAATACGTGAGTTAACGGTTTAGAATCCTTCGCTTACATTAATAACATGAGTCCAGATGTGGGGAGATGCAATGCAAAATCTAGATTCCAACGAGAAATCCTAGGGGCTGAAAAATGAAAAATCCATTGATAATCCATGGGGTTAGGGTATAATTAGCGGTCTTATCCCAATACAATCATTAAGGAAAGCGTGATATGAGCATCGATGACAAAGAACTGGAAGATTTTATGCCCGCCACAGAGATGGAGTGGTCCGACTCCGCGATTGCGCGAATGAAAAACGTGCCGTTTTTTGTGCGTAAAAGTGTCGTGCGCGGAATTGAACAATATGCCAAGGATAAGGGAACCAGTGTCGTTGATGATGATGTGGTTTCCCGGGCACGTCAGGAACGCGAAGGTTCCGCAATTGAGGAATCACGAAAAAAGAAGGCCGCCGGAGTTCAACCACAAGCAAAGGAACCGGAAAAAGAAGTTCAGCGTCAGTTTGTAAATTTCGCTTTTTACAAGTTGGACCCATCGTTCCGTCGTTTGCCGAAAGAACGGAAAGAAGCCGCCAAGAAGGAATTTCTTGAGGTGGTCGAAGAATATGATGCTGACAGTGACATGATTGTCCTCAGCTATACCACGGTGGGTATCAGGGCAGATGCGGATATCATGTTCTGGCGAATAAGTCAGGACCTGGAAAGTTTCCAGAAAATGACCACACGTCTGTATCAGACCGACCTGGGAAGTTTTCTCGTGCCGAGTTATTCCTATTTGTCGCAGACCAAGCGGTCCATGTATCAAGACATGTTCAATCCTGAACATGAGGAAGACCGAACGCACATTATCCCGGGAAAAGCGAAATACCTTTTCATTTATCCCTTCGTCAAAACACGAGAATGGTATCTTCTTACCCAGTTCACCCGTCAGGGAATGATGGATGAACATATTTTTGTAGGGAATAAATACCCATCGGTTAAATTGAACACCAGCTATTCGTTCGGTATTGATGATCAGGAATTTGTCGTAGCCTTTGAAACAGATTACCCGGAAGATTTTGTCGACCTGGTGATGGATCTTCGCGAAACTCAAGGCAGTATCTACGTTGAGCGCGACACACCAATCTTCACCTGCGTGGCTACTTCACTGGAGGACGCTATCGGCAGTCTGGGTATCTGACAGAAAAGATAGTTAGCTAAAATACAAGGGGGCCGCGACTTATGTCGTCGGCCCCTTTTTTGTTGAGTTGGACAATTAGGAGCTAATGACGGAATCATGAAAATTAGTTTTAAATTCAAGGATGACAAAAAACCATAATCCACTGAAAATTAAAATTTATCCGGCAGAGACTCAAGTTAAAGGTTCTTTCGATAATGGAAGAATAACAGAAACAAAGCCGATATCTTTTCCTTAACGAGGGTTTAAAAATGGACCACTTGGGCCCGTTATTTTATTGGGCCTGGGCTGAGGCAGAAGGGTATGGGGGAATTGCCCTTCATCCTCATAAAGCTTTCGAAATTTTGAGCTATGCCCTCAAAGGAGAAATTGGTCATTATGATACTCTGAAAAACCGAAGTCGAGTTAAAGCAGGTGGTGTGCCGGTGATGGAAACCGGTTCCGGTGTGTATCATGAAGAAGAGACAGCTTAAGATCATACAGAATTTTTTCAGATATGGTTCGAACCATATCTTCAGGAGGCTTTGGGGAGAGAGCCTACCTATGCCCAGTATCAGCATGAAGATTTTCCAATAGAGAATATGGATGGATATGCTGTAAAAACAATTATTGGACATGGAGCGCCGGTGGCAATAGAAGCCGAAGCAAAGATGTGCGATGTTCAGATTGATGAAGGGCGCGAATATTCAGGAAATCTGGGTTTTGAAAGGACGCTTGCTGTAATGGTGGTTTCTGGGAAAGGTGTCCTGCTAGAAAAAAATAATGGAGAGGAAAATATTCTGGGTGAAAAGCAATTTTTAATAATTCATGCTCATGACGAGGGAGAATTTATCGTCAAAGCAGAATCCGGCCAATCTTTGTGTATAGTGACCATTGAGGTGCCAGCAAGGGTCGAATACCCGCTGTACAGAAATAATGGATGAAAAGGAGGGCAAACAAGTGAAAAACTTTTTTCAAACAAATGAGGCATGGAGTTATCTGATTCTTCGTCTAGCTTTGGGAATAGTAATTTTCCCTCACGGAGCCCAAAAGCTACTGGGCTGGTTTGGCGGGCATGGTTTTAGCGGAACGATGGAATTTTTTACGGGAAAACTTGGCGTTCCAATGATCATTGCGTTTTTAATAATTATTGGAGAATCGTTGGGAGCACTGGGGTTGATGGCTGGTTTTATGACTCGCTTATGCGCTGTGGGTGTCCTTTGCATCTTGTCCGGTGCCGTTGTGATTGTACATTGGGAAAACGGATTTTTCATGAACTGGTTTGGAAATCAGGCAGGAGAAGGTTTTGAATATCATATGTTGGCGATTGGCATTTGTTTACCACTGATTATTTATGGCGGTGGTAAATTTTCCATAGACGGTATTATCGCAGACCGGGTTTTCAACAAATCAACCTGATAAACAAACAACATTAATCATCATTTGCCGTACTCTGCGGACTAATCTTTTTCAATATGGGTAACAATGGGATTTGGATCTACGAAGTCAGAAAAGTATCTTCGGCTTCTGCACTTCACCATTGAACGGGCGCTAGCGGCAATCTACCGGGTTGATGCCGACGCCCACATTCACAGGGCGAGTGCCACCGCATGATGATCTAACATTTCTTGCACCGCATGCAATGTAAAATTATTTCTGTTCAGTTTTGTCAGCAGGGGGAGAAACCGGAGTATTGCCTAACAGGCTGAGGATCTGGTTCAGGGTTTTCTTTAAATCTTTTCGATGTACTACCTGGTCAATCAACCCATGCTCCAGCAGAAACTCAGCGCGTTGGAATCCGTCAGGAAGTTTTTGTCGGATGGTTTGTTCAATGACACGGGGTCCGGCAAAGCCTATCAATGCTCCAGGCTCTGCCAGGATAATATCTCCAAGCATAGCGAAACTCGCCGAAACACCACCAGTGGTTGGATCGGTCAGGATCGATATGTAAGGCAGTCCTGCCTTTGAAAGTTTATTGAGAGCCGCCGAGGTCTTTGCCATTTGCATGAGTGATAGAATGCCCTCTTGCATGCGTGCTCCACCAGAACAAGAGATAATAATGAGTGCTGTGTTGTTTTTTATAGTTCTCTCAATGGCTCTGGTGATTTTCTCACCCACCACCACTCCCATGCTCCCCCCCATATACTTGAACTCGAAAAAACATAATTCAACAGGATGGGTTGCCAGGACACCCGAGCCGGTAAATACCGCATCAGATGACATTCCCTTTTTGCTCGCGGTACGTAATCGGTCCTTGTATTTCTTGCTGTCCTTGAACTTAAGAGGATCCGTTGCAGAAAGGTTGTTGTCGTGTTCAACAAAGGTGCCCGGTTCAAGAAGCTGAAGAACGCGTTGCTTTGCCTCAAGGCGGAAATGATGGTCACACTGAGGGCAAACTCTAAAGTTCTCTTCAAGTTCAGCCACATATATCTGACCGTTGCAACCCTTACATTCGATCCATATTTCTTCCGCCACCGGGATTTTTTTGCCAAGACCCGCTTTGGATTTTATTTTGTCTAACCAGGACATAAAAATAACAACAGCTAATAATTAATAATGAGTTAATTGACTCAGAAATCTCCAGGTGATCCGGGAAGATATCCTGTTACGTTATAACTGATTTTGTGGATGCGTCACGTTGTTTGTTACATCGTTTTCTTCAGGTTTTTGAGGTATCAGGAGTTTAACAGGGCCCATCAAAATATAAGTGAAACTGATAATAAACAGGGCTATTTTGGGAATAGTTGCCAGAACATAAAGCACCAGTATTACGATCAGAAACCGGGTGAAGGAAACCCTTTTACGAAACTCAAATTTTTTAAAGGCCGGGTATTTAATATTGCTCACCATCAGGAAAGCCAAAATATAGACCACAGCTACCATGACACCGGGGTGAACCCTGGTTCCAAACCAGTTTTCAAAAGCGATGATGATCGAAGCGATAACTGCCGCGGCCGCCGGAGTGGGTACGCCAGTAAAATGGTTGCCCTGAATATCTGGTTTGGTCACGTTGAACCTTGCAAGACGCAACGCCGCACAAAGTAAAAACAGAAACGCCGCCATCCAGCCCACACGACCAAATGGTTTTAAAACCCAGGCATAGGCCAGAAACGCCGGAGCCATTCCAAACGAGATAATATCGGCCAGCGAATCGTATTGCATTCCAAAAGCACTTGTGGTTTTGGTCATGCGGGCAATTCTTCCATCGAGAACATCGAAGACGATAGCCAGCACAATTGCCCATGAGGCGACATAATACTGATCGTTGAGAGCCGCTATAAATGCGTAGAATCCGCAAAAAACATTCCCAGTCGTGAAGAGACTGGGTAGGATGTGAATGCCTTTTCTTGGGTTCATGAACGCCTCCTCCCTTTTAGCTGGGATCAAGATAGCCAATAATGCTTCTGCCGCCGCTGACTTTGTCCCCACAGGCTACAGAAAGTTTTGTACTTTCGGGCAGTAAAATATCCACACGCGATCCAAATCGGATCAACCCATATCGTTGCCCCAGTTCATACTTATCTCCCTTATCGGGCCAGCAGATAATTCGCCGTGCGATGAGTCCTGCGATTTGTTTGACCAGAACTTTAACCTTTCCGGTATTAATCAGAATAATACTCTGCTCATTTTCCATAGACGCTTTAGGATTGAAAGCGGCAAGAAATTTTCCGGGGTTATAACGTACGTCTTCAATGGTTCCGGCAACAGGTACCCGGTTTACATGAACGTTGAACACATTAAGAAAAATAGTTACCCGTGTGCATGTTTCTCCGTTAATGGGATCATTTTCCGTTACGATCTCCGTCACCTTGCCATCCGCGGGTGAAACAACCACATTGGGTTCATTTGGGATAGGACGCTCAGGGTCTCTGAAAAACCATGTGACGAATAAAAAACCAAGTCCAAAAAATCCCGCCACCCACTGATATGAAAGGGCACAAGACAGGATAGTCATCAGCAGTAAAGGGATGATGAATATATAACCTTCTTTAGCAATAGGAATTCTCATATTGAATCTTTGATACCTTTTGTAGTTTTCAAAAAATTAAAAGGAAATGGAAAAATGGCGATTACTTCAGTTTTTTTCCAACAAAAGGCATCATCTTGCGCAGTTTTTCCCCAACCTGTTCAATCTGATGTTCAGAGTCCCGCTTCAGCCGGGCATTGAAGACCGGACGATTGGCCTGATTTTCCAGAATGAATTCCCGGGCAAAGCTTCCATCCTGAATTTCGCCGAGGATTTTTTTCATTTCATCCCGTGTTGATTGTGGAATGACTCGCGGTCCGCGGGTGACATCGCCATATGCGGCAGTGGTGCTGATGGAATAGCGCATGTTTCCGATACCGCCTTCATAGATCAAATCAACAATCAACTTCAGTTCATGAAGACATTCGAAGTAGGCTAGGTCCGGGCTGTATCCCGCTTCAACCAGCGTGTCGAATCCGGCACGAATAAGTTCAGAAACTCCGCCGCATAAAACAGCCTGCTCTCCGAAAAGATCTGTTTCCGTTTCTTCCCTGAACGTAGTTTCAAGAACACCCGCCCGTGTACCGCCAATTCCCTTTGCATATGCCAGCGCGATTTTTTTCGCGTTTTTAGAGGCATTCTGATAAATAGCCATCAAACATGGAACACCCGCTCCCTGTTCGTAAGTGCGCCGGACCAGATGTCCCGGACCCTTGGGAGCCACCATGAACACATCAACCGTGCTTGGCGGAACCACCTGACCAAAATGAATGTTGAATCCATGACCGAAGGCAATGGCTTTTCCCTTTTTAAGATGCGGGGCAATATCATTTTCATACATCGCACGCTGTTTATCGTCAGGGATAAGGATCATAATGATGTCTGCGGCTTTTGCCGCTTCCGATACCGTCATCACTTTTAAGCCGTCTTTTTGCGCTCGCTTCCAGAACGCGCTCTCCTTACGCAGACCCACCACAACTTTAATGCCGCTGTCATGCAGGTTTCTTGCATGAGCGTGACCCTGACTGCCGTATCCGATGATGGCAATTGTTTTCTTTTTTATAGTCTTGATATCCGCGTTGCGGTCATAATAAATACTTGGCAATTTCTTTCTCCTTGTTGTTACCTTGCTTGGGTTTGATATTTGGTTTCAGTTATAAGGTCAGATTTAACTTATCGATTTGATACCACGGCTTATGGCGATGCGTCCGGAGCGGACCACTTCCTTAATTCCGAGAGGTTTCAGTAGCTCCAGAAACCCTTTTATTTTGCCCTCATCGCCAGTGATTTCTACCGTGTAATTGTCCGAACTGACGTCAACCACCTTGGCTCGGAATATGTCTACGATGCGCAAAATTTCTTCACGGACACGAGGTTCCGCGTTCATTTTCACCAGAATCAATTCACGATCAACAAAGTGCTCTTCAGTCAAGTCGGTGACTTTGATAATATCGACCAGCTTGTTGAGCTGTTTTGTGATTTGTTCAACTTTTTTATCGTCGCCTCGAGTGACGATGGTCATCCGTGAAATGCCGGGTTCACTTGTTTCCGCTACATTCAAACTTTCGATATTAAAACCGCGACCACTGAAAAGACCGGATATTCGAGAGAGAACCCCGAATTGATTGACGACGAGGATGGAGATGGTATGTTGCATGGATTTTAGGGTTAAATTCTTTGATTAATAGGGTTTAAATGTGGTTCAACACACCATAATATCAGAAACAGTTTAACTTTACCATTATAATTGCCCCGAAATAAGGGTGCAAGTTATTGGATAATAGTGTTTTGGAGAGAGAATATGGAATCGGCAGACCTGCGAGCCATGCTCAGGCGACTCCGGAAAGCCACCAAATCTTGGCGTACCCCGGTTGTGAGCGAAATCAGTCATCAGCACGGTCCCTTCAGAGTGCTGGTGAGTTGCCTTCTCAGCCTCCGCACAAGAGATGAGGTGACCGCATCCGCGTCTGCAAGGTTATTTGCCCTGGCGGATACCCCGGAAAAACTTGTAGAGTTGGACCCGGTGCAGGTGGAAAAAGCGATTTATCCCGTAGCATTTTTTCGCAATAAGACTCGTAGCCTGTTTCACATATGCGAAACCCTCATAGATAATCATGAAGGGAACGTTCCCGAATCGCTGGAACAACTTCTTAAGCTGAAAGGAGTTGGAAGAAAGACCGCGAACCTGACCCTGATACTGGGCCATGGCAAGCCGGGTATCTGCGTGGACATACATGTCCACCGAATTTCCAACCGATGGGGTTTTCTAAAAAGCAAATCTCCCGATGAAACCGAGATGATTCTAAGAGAGAAACTTCCCAAACGCTATTGGATGGAATACAACGACCTGCTCGTCAGTTTCGGACAAAACATATGCAAACCGCAATCTCCCCATTGCAGTCAATGTTGCATCGCCGAATATTGCAGACGGGTTGGGGTAAAACGCAGGCGTTGAAACATCTGACAGGATGAGGATATTTTACAAATTCCCCACTGCTTTTTTCTGGATGGCGACCAGTTCTTTGATTCCCTTGTCAGCGAGAGCTAGCATTTCTTTCATCTGCTTATCAGTGAAAGGTTCACGCTCGGCGGTTCCCTGAATTTCTACGAATCCGCCATTCCCGGTCTTGATAATGTTCATATCCACATCCGCGTCAGAATCTTCATCATAATCCAGATCCAGGCAATTTTTCCCACCGACAATACCCACGCTGATGGCGGCTACATAATCACGCACCGGAATTTCCTTGATCGCTTTTTCCTTCTTCAGTTTCTTCATGGCCAGCATCAGGGCAATGAACGCTCCCGTGATAGATGCACAACGGGTCCCACCGTCTGCCTGGATAACATCGCAGTCAATCCATACGGTTCTTTCACCCAGTTTTTCAAGGTCGATAATACTGCGCAGAGAGCGTCCAATCAGCCTTTGTATTTCCTGTGTCCGCCCCGTGACTTTTCCCCTGGAAGATTCTCTTGAAGTTCGAGTGTGAGTAGATGAGGGGAGCATGGAGTATTCAGCGGTGACCCAGCCCTGTCCTTTGTCACGGAGAAACGAGGGGACTTTGTTGTCCACTGAGGCGGAGCAAAGGACTCTCGTGCCTCCCATTTGGAAAAGAACCGATCCCATGGGATGGGTGATATAATTTTTAGTGACTTTGACCTCTCTAATCTGATTAGAGGATCGACCGCTGGGTCTAGACATGTTTTCTCCCCAAATTACTGCAGTTAAAGAATTCCCGGTTTGTTCTCAGTACAGGAAAAATGAATTGATTAAACTAACAGGTTGCACCATGACTTTCAAGCACTCTGCCTTGGGAAAGAGTGTTAATAATGAATTTTATGGAACCTTGAATACACCCGATATCCCTGATAGACTGAGGGTTACTATCTATTTGACAGATTGGCCGATGAAGGAGCGTTTCCGATGGATTCGTATTTTGAAAAAGGAATAAAACTAACAGGTACCCTTTGGGTCAGAGGCAGTGTCCATTTTGACGCAGATATTGAGGGACAGGTTTATTCCAGCGATCATTTTATTGTGGGTCAATCGGGTCATATTCAGGGGGATATTCGTTCGCACAATTTCACCAATATGGGAGAGGTCACGGGTAATATTTTTTCAGAAAACAAGGTGGCTTTGATGAAAGATAGTAAGCTGGCCGGCGACATTACGACATACCATCTGGTGATAGACGAAGGTTCCAATTTTGATGGTCGCTGTAAAATGATTGATGCTCCACCCGAAGCCAAGGTGGAAGAACCTGCCAGGACGACAAAAAGATCAGCACCCAAACCAAAAACTAAACCTGGCAAAACTGATCAACTTAAAGGTTCTGGTTCCTGGTTGAAAAAGGCATCCATGTTTGGGTTTGCAGGACTTATTCTGATGGGAGTTTTTGTGATTCCCAAATATTCAGAAACAGATTTGGAAGCGCAGGTTGAATCAGGATATAGCCTGTTACAGGAAAATCGTTTTGGCGATGCTGAGGCACAATTTAAAAAGGCATTGGAGAAAACTCGTAATGATCCGCGGGTGTACGCAGGGTTAGGGGAAGTTTTTCTCCAGAAGAAGAGATATAACGAGGCGGTTTCCCAATTTAAGCGTTCGATAGAGTTGAAGCCTTCCAACGTAGATTACAGGGTTAAGCTGGCGAGCGCTTATCATGCGCAAGGTCAATTAAAGGAGGCCGAGAGTTCATTTCGCTTAGCCATCGAAACAGGTCCGGATAACGCTAATGCCTATTACCTTTTTGGGGTATTTATGGAAGAAAAAGGTGCTCAAAGTGAAGCGATAGGCAGTTATCGCAAAGCCACCGAATTGAAAAGTGAGTTTTATCAAGCACGTCAGGCTTTAGGTCAACTGCTGGTCAAAGCGGGGAGGGCAGATGAAGCTGCACAGGAAATCGCATTGGCTTTGAAGCAGGATAATAATAATCCTTCCCTTCACTTGACCCTGGGTAAATTACTTCTTCAATTGAATAAAGGCGATGAGGCGGTTCCTCACCTGAAAAAGGCGGCAGAGCTGTTGCCGCAGGACTTTCAAGCTCGAATCAAGCTGGCCGACTGGTACCTCGAGAAAGGAATGCTGGACCAGTCTCTGGAGTCATACAAAGTTGCCGCTTCTTTAGAGCCTAAAAACGCACAGGTTCAGGCTCGCTTGGGTAAGATTTATCATGACAAGAAAAATCCAGATAACGCTCTGGTAGCGTATGGTAAGGCTGTTCGGTTAAATCCCGGTGATGCCGAAAGTCAATATCAACTGGGGAGACTGTTGGTCGCCAATAATCAATATAAAAAGGCCCGTCCGGTTTTGGAAAAAGCTCTTTCCCTTCGTAAAGACCATTCACCTACTTACTACGAACTCGGTCGCGCGTTGTTGAAAGAGGGTGCGCTTGAAGAAGCGGAAGCCAGTCTAAGTCAGGCAGTTAAAATGAAAAGTGAAAATATCATCTATCTACTGGCTTTAACAGATGCACTGTTCGAAAGTAAAAAATATGATACGGCCCTTAAAAATGTCCTGAAAGTGGTCAAGCTAAAACCGGAAAGTACGAAGGCTGTTTTTTCTACATGTAACGTTTACAGGAAGAAAGGTTATTACACCGTTGCCATAGGCTACTGCGAAAAGGCCCAGAGCCTTAGTCCCAATGATCCCAGAATATTGAATCGCCTCGCCTGGCTTTATGCTAAAAAAGGGGTGAAGCTTGTTCGTGGAATGGAGATCATGGAAAAGGTTCTCAAAGCTAACCCAAACAGACCTAGCTACCTGGATACTCTCTCTGAGTTGTATTATGTTCAAGGGAAAACAGATGAGGCGGTGGCTAATATTCGAGCCGCTATCAAACTCAAGCCTGAGGATGCATACTACAAGAAACAACTTTGGAAATTTAAGAATGTGGTTCCCAAAAACCTGGCGCCCCCGGTCCCGGCTGATAAAGCAAAATCATAATATTCCGCTTCCCTTCAAACCAATATAAACTCCATAGCACATAATAAGGAAAAGTCCATTCCGTTTGCTTATATCATGCCCTAGCCGGATTAATAAGATGAGTAAACAAGTGAGGGTGGTCGTGTAAATGAGGTCAGGATGAATATTTACTTTGATGATTAGAGGTTTGATCGATGATGCGGCACCCATGACTAGAAGAATGTTGAATATATTACTGCCAAATACATTGCCGATAGCCATTTCTCCATGTCCTCGTCTGGCAGCAATTATTGAAGAAACTATTTCAGGAAGACTTGTTCCCACGGCAACAATACTCACCCCGATAAACCACTCGCTGATACCCACTCCGCGAGCGATACCCGTTGCCCCGTCAACCATCCAGTCTGCTCCTAACACAAGCATCACCAGCCCGATAATCACCAGGCACGATTGCACTGCCGGTCCTTTGTTTTCCAGGAAGTGACCATCTTCCTCCAACTCAATATCCGAACTATCCTTTTTGCCAAAGGCCTTCCAAAGATAGGCGAGGAGTAGAACCAGCATAATACCACCTTCGATCCGGTTCAAATGATTGTCCCATGCCAGAGCGGTGATCAGAAATGAGGCGATAATCAGAGGAGGAGCCTCTTCCCTCAATCTCCGCTCCTCAATCGTAATAGGAATCAGCATGGCCGTGAGACCGAGAACCAGCCCCACGTTGGCGATGTTACTGCCAATGACATTCCCCAGGGCCAACTCCCCTGAACCATGAAGTGATGCCAGGACAGATACTGCCAACTCCGGGGCCGAAGTGCCAAACCCGATCACCGTGGCTCCAATTATAAATGGACTGATGTTAAAACGTCTGGCCAGGCGGGAGCTTCCAGTAATAAGAAAATTGCCTCCGTAAAAGAGCAAAATCAAGCCGATGAGGATGAGTCCTGTGTCTAGTAGCATGAATGCGAAAATAGTAAGGTCTGCGGGAAGATCCGGGAGTTTGGATCGCGCTCAATATTACATTAGAACCGATCGGTGTGCCATTCAAAAAATAAAATAAGGCACCCCGGTGGAGTGCCTTATAGATTACAGTTGGGGAAATTTAATTTCAGGTGACCGCAGGTTATTTAATTAGCGCGATCCGCTTCCTTCTTCCTTGTGCTTGGCGGATTTTTCAGAGTGCATTTTCATGCCGCTTCCTTCATCCTTGTATTTGGAAGATTTCCCGTGTTTTTCGTATTCGCCATGTTCTGTGTATTCGCCGTGTTCTGTGTATTCGCCGTGTTTTTCTGAATGCATTTTCATGCCGCTACCCTCTTCATATCTTTCCGATGAACCGTGACCGCCTTTGGTCTCATGTCCACTATCGTGTGCGAAGCCTGATACTGGAATCATAAGTAGAAGGACAAATAAGATGGCGGATGCAGTTTGAATCTTTAATTTCATAATAAACTCCTTGCAGTCAAACGTGAACAATATAGGTTTTCCAAGATGAAGAAGTCAGTTGTCGATTTTTTAATCCGACCAGCAAACAGGAACAAAACTTGTTTTGAACTGTTCTGGGTATTCTCTGAAAAATTCTCCCTAAAAACAAGTCGGAAAAATATTTCATTAAAGAACATCCCTGGCATTGGTTTGGTCGTACTGGGGGGGGGTGGATAAAACTTACAGAGAATAGGGGGCCTCGATTAGATTTTTCATAGGTTCCCACGTGGAATGTTGGAGAAATCAGAGTCAAAAATCAACAGGGAGGTGAATAAAGGCACCCGTCTGAGAGGGTTTCAAGATAGGTCTCTTCGTCAGCGGTTATCGGATAAAGCTATTTTTAAACCCAAAGTCAGCAAGTTTTTGCCGGGTTTGCCGGGCATCCTTTTTGGTGACCAACCCATCTACGCGGACGATATAGGTCTTGCCGTCAACCGAAACTCTTTTCGTGGCTGGCTGGAATCCACGGCCTCGAAGTTTTTTAACAAGAGAGGCAGAACTCGTATCTTTTCTGAAGAGTCCCAATTCCAGGGTGTAGGCGTCATTGGTTTTCTTGATGGATGGATTGAATCCTGAAACTTTAAGCTCGGCCAACTTGGGTTCGGCTTTGATCTTGCTATCAAAATTCCCCATGAACACTTGATGTCGAGTTGATTTTGCTTCACGAACCGAAATCGTTGTGTTGAATCCTTTGGATTTGACTTTTTTGGAGAATTTTTCAGCATTTTCCTTAATGGAAAATGCGCCCAGTTGAACGTAGTGTTCTCCATTTGCAGTGCTTGTTATCGGCTTTTTAGGAACTGATCTGGGCGCTTTCACGGTTTCAGCTTTTTTGGGTGCCAAACTTCCTGTTTTCCTTGGTGCCACATTTTTAGGTTTTGTGGGTGCTTTGACAGTTTTTACCATTGGAGCAGGATTTGCCGGGGCCAGTTGGTCCGTCGGCGGAATGGCTGGCGCTGTACTCGGTGCATCCTGCGGATGAAAAGACGCTTCTTCAATCAGAGCCTTTTCTGAAGTAATGGGTTCAGGGGAATTGGAACGATGCTGAACTTGAACAAATATTAAAGCAATAAGAGCGAGACCTATAAAGGAGATTGTGACCAGCCTTGAGTTTTTGGATCGAATGGTTTTTTCCGCTTCCATTTCGGCTTCGATTTCAGCATCGTCAATAAGGTCATCCAGACGCTTATTGTATTTTTTCCACTCTTCATCAACGGCTTTAGTCGAGGAGTCTATTTCTTCACTGGGCTTGTCTTCTTGGATTTCGATCATGAGTCGAATCTTTAATTAAAAAGGTTGAGGATATTGAAGTCCGATGTGACCTGTTTTTAGCAGGACATCCGCGACGCTGAATGTTAGGATATTCTTGGTCAGGGCTTAATTATCATTGATCTGGTTAGCATGATTTTCCGGGTTTTTCGTAAGCCTAAAAACCGCCGAAACCTGACCTGCTCAATATGATGAACGATTTCTCTTTATTTTTCAATGGTTTTTTGATATTTCGGCAAAAATAATGCCTCCTGAATGCATATGGATGAAAATACGAAAATAGACTTATCGGTGAAGTTAGGTTCTTTGGAATTGGAGAACCCGGTCATCGCCGCTTCGGGAACTTTTGGCTACGGGCTGGAATTTGCTCCATTTGTCGATTTGAATCTGTTGGGCGGATTCTGCACCAAAGGTCTTTCCCTGAAACCTCGAGTGGGGAACCCGGCTCCTAGAATGATTGAGACTGCTTCCGGAATGTTAAATGCAATCGGACTGGAGAATATTGGTCTGAAAAAATTTTTAAATGAGAAAGTACCCTCCCTTGAAAAATATCAGTCGCGTTTAATCGTTAATTTTTTTGGCGACACCGTTACTGAATATGTTGAGATGGCGAATGCGTTGTCGCATGTGAAGAGGATTGATGCTCTTGAAATGAACGTTTCCTGTCCCAATGTGGAAGAAGGAGGAACTCAGTTCAGTTCCGACCCGGAAGTTCTTCACCGTATAGTGGGGGCAGTTCGCGCGGTGACGGATAAATTTTTGATTGTTAAACTTTCACCCAATGTCACCGATATCACCGAAATGGCTCTGTCCGCTGAAGAGGCAGGAGCGGATGCTCTGTCGCTTGTCAATACTCATGTGGGTATGAAGATTGATGTTGAGTCAGGAAAGCCATGGCTTGCCAACACCACAGGCGGTTTGTCAGGTCCCGCGATTAAACCCATGGCGCTCGCCATGGTTTATAAGACGGTTCGTGCGGTAAAAATTCCCGTCATAGGTATAGGTGGAATTGCCTCAGTGGAAGATGCGCTTGAGTTTCTCATCGCCGGCGCGAGCGCGATACAAATTGGCACAGCCAACTTTATAGATCCTTCCATTACCATAAAAGTGATCCATGGTCTGCGAGAATATTGTCAGGGGAAAGGTTTAAAGTCGCTGGCGGATTTAAAAATTGTCGAATAAACCCTGCCTATAGGTGTCAGGGAAGGTGGATTCGAGGGACTCGTTTGCCGACTCCGCAAAGGATTTCGTAGGGGATTGTTTCGGCTCGCTTGGCCAACTCTTCGACGGAGATTTGTGCCTCGCCTTGATTGCCGAATATAACGACTTCTTCTCCCATGGCGACATCTGGAATTTCTGTTACGTCTATCAGGCACATGTCCATGCAGATTGTTCCTATTTGCCGGACCCGCTTTCCTTTTATCAGCATTTCCATATTGTTAGACAGGCAACGATTTAATCCATCGGCATAACCCACGGGAAGTGTCGCGATAAGGCTGTCTTGCGAGGTTGTGTAGCGTCCGCCATAACTCACTGATGCTCCCTTGGGCAATGACTGGACCTGAATGACTTTTGTCTTCCAGCACATGACGGGGCGGAGTTTGGCAAGTCCATTTTCATTGACCAGTTTATCGAGTATCGGGCTGAGAACAGGTGAAGGCAGTGAGCCGAACAAACTGATGCCGGGTCGTACCATGTTGAACCTGCTTTCGGGAAAACGGAAAAGTCCTGCCGTGTTGGCGCTGTGGATCAGTATGGGGCCGTTGGGATTAAGTGGTCTGGAAAGATTTTGCGCCTGCAACTTTTCCAGCACTTTGGAGAAACATGTAAGCTGACGGCGCGTGACTTCCGGGTCTTCCTCATCGGCACAGGCGAGGTGTGTGAAGATTCCTTCGACCATGAGATTTTTATGTTTCAAGACATTATCAAGCAGGCCCGCGAAATCTTCAGGCTGTGTTCCCAGTCGTCCCATGCCCGTATCCACTTTGATATGAATACTAACTTTTTTTTCAGCGCGTTCCGCTTCATGCGAAATAGCCTGCGCCAGAATCGATGTTGACAGACTGGTGGAAAGGTTGTGTTTAATAAGGTCTGCAACCTCATTTGGGAAAATACCGCCCAGAACAAGAATAGGGGAGGTGATGCCACTTTCACGCAACTCGATTCCTTCCTGAATGATACCGACACCCAGATAGTCCACTCCCTCTTCTATAGCCGCACGAGCGCATTGTATCGCGCCATGCCCATAGGCATCCGCTTTGACGACTGCCATGGTCGCGGCTGGGCCTGCGAGGGTTTTGACAGTTCGCAAGTTGTGTCGAAACGCTTCCAGATTGATTTCAGCCGAAGTGGCCCGGTATAGAGTCATGAACAATTAGAATGAAAATTCGGGAGTATTGAAAAAAGCCCCGTGAAGTTATAGAGGGGGAAAGTTTTTAGTGTCATTCCCTCCGGGACCTTCCCGTATCAGAAACCCTGCCGAATTTTTTTACCTCAGGCCCGGAAGAGCGAACGGGACGGCAGGACATAAAACTCTCATCTTTGGTTTTTCTTCGCACCAGATAAGCGCGGTCACTGTAAAAATTGTAAGCCATCGCGTTGATGCCGCTTTCTTCTTCGCACCAGTAGGTAAAACCGCATCCTTCCGGAAACTTCAGGTCGATATGGACGATGTCTCCGTTGAAGTCAGTGTTTTTACTTTCATGCTCATAGAGGTTGCGTGCCTCGGTTTTTTTTGGGAGCCGCCAATCATCGAATCCGGCGAATTTTTCATCATTGAGTTTTTGCGTAAACTTATTGGCACCCTTCCATGTGCACCATTTCCCTTTAGCCTGATAACTGTCCTGTTTCAGCCACATCATATTGTATCGAGTGTCGGTGATGGTGCCATCGCCATTGTCTATAAACCGTTCTTGCTCTGTCATGTGTTCCGCGTGTTCCCTGGAAATGGTCTGCAATATTTTTTCAGATATGATATCAGGTTTCTCTGTTGAGAGAATAAAAATTATAATGAGTCTGACATCAAGACTGAGCCAATACTCCGGCGATACAACTTGTGAGCAGTGTGGCCATGAAAGCAGTCCACAGTCCGCGTAGCCCAAGTATAGATAATTCTTTGGCCCGTGAAGGAACAAGAGCGGCCAGTCCGCCGACAAAAATTCCTAAACTGGCAATATGAACAAAACCGCAAAGCGCGTAAGTGAGAACGGTGAGTGACCTTAAAGAAAAAGCAGGAGTAGCGGCGGTCTGGAGGGCGGCCAGTTGGAAATAGGCGGTCACTTCTGTTTCGATAAAGCGTGATCCTAAAATCTGAGCGCCGATCTGCCATTCATCCGGTTTTAAGCCAATCAGGATGACAAAGGGCCAGGTGAGCCAGCCTAAAATCCGGGTAATAGAAATAGATTCTCCCGCGATGCTCGGCAATTGATTTAATGCCAGGTCGAAAACGGATTCCATTCCTAAAATCACAATGAGCAAAGTGGCTATCCCGACAGCGAGTTTCACTCCCTGCGCTCCACCATCTATTAACGCGACCATCAGGTTGGATGGTTTTTCAGAATTTTCTTCCACTGGGATTGTTCCCAGTGTTTCCGGGACTTCTGTTTCAGGTAGAGAAAGTTTGCTGATCAATACTGCGCAGGGGATGGAAATTATGGAAGCGGATATCAAGTGCCCGGCGATTTGCGGGAAGACCCCCTGCAAGGCGATTACATAAACCGCCATTACAGTGCTGGCGACAGTTGCCATCATGCAGGTGATCATGGTCAGCAGTTCCGAGTTTGACATTCGATCAAGATAAGGGCGAATGGCCAGACCCGATTCTATGCCAACGAATATGTTGGCCGATGCTGAAAGAGATTCCGCACCGGAAAGGACCATCAGCTTGTGAAAAACTCTGGCGAATCCATTAACACAAGCTTGCATGATTCCCAGGTAATACAAAACGCTGACGACAGCAGAGAAAAAAATTACAGAAGGTAGAACCTGCATAGCCAAAACAAACCCGACCGAGGCGGTTCCATCGGCTAAAGTTTGGCCCGGACCTATCGCGAGGGGGCCAAATAAAAAGATCGCACCTTTCTGCGAAGCCTGTAGTGTTGTTATCAGAATATTATTGGTCCATTCAAGTGCGCTTCGGGTCCAAGGCAACCAGAATGTCAGCACACCAATGACCCAGGCGAGAAGTATGCTTCCGCCAATAGTTTTTCTATTTACCGGGGTCCGGTTTCCTGTTGCCCATGCGATCAGGGAGATCATAAAAAAACCGGCAAAGGCCACTCCTCTGTATGTCAGGTCATCCATGAATACCCTTTAGATATAAGTATGTCGTGGTGATTATAGCCATGATGAGCCATATTTAAAATGGGAAAATGAGACAGGTCATTGGAGATGTTCCCTGTAAACATTAGGGAAAGCGTTATGTCTCTTTTCTTCTTTCTGACTACCGTAAAATTGTGTTATTTTTACGAGCATCTTATGAGGTCGAATATTTACGCAGGATTTTATTATTCAGGGATAGCCATGGCCACGATTGAAGTTGAAAGTTTTTTTTATGATTTGATTCACTGCAAAGACAAGATTCTCGCCACCTTTGATGAGTGGGACGAGAAGTACGAAGACGATGAGCGGGGCGCTCTTGTAGCGGGAATAAGGGAATGCAAGGACGCGGACCTCATCAATATTTTAATTAACATACAGCGTCTGGCCAGTGGTTATGAGCAGATCAAGAAATTGATGGATGCCGCTGAACAAAAAGAAGTCGATGAAGCAATGTTAGACGATGAAGATGATGATGACGACGAAGACGATGATGATTGATCATGAACTATTCTAGACGGAACAGGTTGCCGGACAGCGGGTCGACTTTCAGTTGGGTCATGCCGTGGTGTCCGCCAACCCATAGGAAATTATCGCGGTCAAATTCGATGCTGAAAACGAAATCGCCTATCAGCCCGTTGGTTTTTGACAGGTTGAGAAAGTGGGAACCGTCAAAACGGGTGAGTCCTTTGTTTGATCCAATCCACAAGTTGCCATCGGGACCTTCCTTGAGGGCGAGAATGTAGTTTCCTGGAAGGCCATCCTGAACTGTGAAGTTTCGGAAAACCTTTGTTTCAGGGTCAAACAAGCTGAGACCTCCTCCCCAAGTTCCTATCCACAGCCGATTGGCCCGGTCCAGAAGCATTGAGACAATGTAGTTGGGGCGGAAGTCGGCGGATTCCGTATTCGGCAGGTCGGGAGCCTGGTGATTATGATGCGCCCCTTTGAATGTGTCTGTGGCCCATTGATTATCTTTCCTGACGATATCATGGTCTGCGCCGAGGCCGCTTTTGTGGTCCCAGTTCTGCCATTCCTTTCCATTAAAAAGAGAGAGTCCGGCTTCTGTACCAAACCAGATATTATTATCCGGGCCAATCTCAATGGCATAGACCCAGTTGTCGATCAGCCCGCCGTCGGTATTTTCAACCGTAAAGCTCTCCCACGAATCGCGGGACAGTGGGTCACCGCTCACCCGGTTGGCGCCACTCCATGTGGCAATCCATATACTATCCTTGGAAAACTCCTGATCGTAAACAAACGCATCGTTGAGTCCCTGCGGTGTATTGATGTTAGTCCATTCTGTTTCATCCATTCGGCTCAGTCCACCGCCGTACGTTCCGACCCATATCTGGTTGCTTGGGCTGGTGGCTATGCTGAAGACGCCATTGCTTAATAGTCCATTGCGGTTATCATAGATCACATAGTCTTCGAGGGATGATGTGTCGTATTTGATGACTCCCATTGACGTTCCCATCCAAAGAATATCCCCTTGTGATTTTAGAACCTTTACATTTCTCGCGTTTAATGAGAAGTTGTTGGACTTCAAAATATGTGGAGAGTTTTCTCCCTGAGTTTTCATGGTCAATGGTTTTTCAAATGCGTTGCCGGTTGCGGGAAGCAGGGCAATTAAAATGAAAAGATAAAAGATGACCCGTATGGGTTTAATGAGGGTGAGACTTTGCGAATATTTTATTTGAGAAGACATAACGGCCGGCAGTTTTGTTTTACTAAATTGGTTTTAAACAGAAGTCCTTTTCTCCTGTGCCTGATTTCGTTCACGTTTATATTTATTCTTTCCGCCTGTAATGGTTCCAGCGATAGTGAAGAAAAAGGACCGGCGTTGTCACCTGTAAAAACCTCCCCCATCGATGGTAAAGAGATGGTTCTGGTCCCGGCGGGTGAGTTTATCATGGGAACAGACAAGATAGACAAGGAAAATACTCATAGGAAAATAGGGTCAGTCAAACCATTGTATCTGGATCAGCACCCAATTAGAAAGGTCAATCTGGAAGCATTTTATATAGACAAGTATGAAGTGACTAATGAAGAATATAAAAAGTTCCTGGATGCTTCCGGGTATGATGAATTACCGGGGCACTGGGAAAATGGTGCCTACGCAGAAGGTACAGAAAACTATCCTGTTACGCACGTCACCTGGCGAGAGGCGCTGACTTATGCCTTGTGGGCGCAAAAAAAACTTCCTACCGAGGCGCAGTGGGAGAAAGCCGCTCGTGGGACCGATGGTCGTAATTTCCCATGGGGAAAAAATTATGAAAAAGGCAAGTCCAATATTGATACTGACGGATCAAGGGCATTGGTGAACGTGGGAAGCTATCCCGGAGATGTCAGTCCTTACAATGTTTATGATCTGGCGGGAAATGTTATGGAGTGGACTATGGACTGGTACCTGCCTTACCCTGAAAATGCATACAAAAACCCAAGGTTTGGTAAGGTGTTGAAGGTGTTGCGTGGAAATGCCTTTCAGAAGGCGGGGCATTATTTTCTGGATGCCTACCGCTATTCATTCTCGCGGACCGAAGCTGACCCGAACGATTACTTTGAAAACGTTGGATTCCGCTGTGCGCTACCCGTAGTTTCGTCCAGGTAATTATTCATTGGTAAAATGATTTTATTTTCTAATTGGATACCACCAGAAACTGGATAAGACCAGAGCCGTGAAGAGAAGGTCGGCTGTCAGTACGTGGGACGGGTCGAACCATTCAAGGTAAAGAATGCGGTTTAGCCAAACGGCCAGGAACGAACCTTGGTAGGACTGACTGAGCAACGACTCTTCCAGCACCGTTAGTGGGCAGGGAATACCCGCCACCATGAGCAGAGTGATCCCGACTAAAGAACCTGCATGGATATATCTGAATACAGGGTGGTTCCATGAGAGCCCTATAGGAAATCCTACGACAAAGAAAAGTACGATCATTAAATGAATCGTGAGTACGATTTCGGCCATGGATCGCGTGCGAAGAAAGTTATGAAGTTGGCTTTTTCAGGGATCAGGATATATACAAAATTCTGATCAAAATGATTTAAAATCATCCTCTGTTCTAGTCATGACCCATAATATTTTTTAACTTTATCGGACAAACGGACGAGAAAGGTCATTAAAAAATCAATGACTTCCAGTCAAAAAGCCCCTATCATGTCCCAGGTGTCCCTGTTCAATTTTATTGGAGTTTTTGTCATCTTGTCAATGGTCTATTTTGTCGTCTCACAAGGGTGTAATTGCTCTGATTTCGGGTAAACTGCCTGATGTATTTTTGTATACGAGACAGGCGTGTAGATTTTTCTGGTTTTAAGCATGTCTCGATAGAAAATCCATGTCTTATTGTAAATAAAGGGATAATATAATTGGTTTCGTCTGAAAATTTTCTCAGTAAATTAAAACCCCTGGTTAACAGGAGAATCGGAGCGGTTGCTTTATTGGGTTTTGCCTCAGGACTTCCATTGGCTTTGTCCGGAGGGACTCTTCAGGCATGGATGGCTGTTGAAGGGGTTGATTTGAAGACGATAGGGCTTTTTACCCTTGTAGGGCTTCCCTACACACTAAAATTTTTATGGGCTCCTGTGTTGGACCGATATGTGCTTCCCCTGCTTGGCAGACGCCGCGGTTGGATATTATTTACCCAACTTGCGCTAATAGGCCTTATATTTGCCTTGAGCCTGACTTCTCCTAAAAATTCTCCCGTGCTGGTTGCTTTGCTTGCATTACTCCTCGCTTTTAGCTCTGCATCCCAGGATATTGTTATCGATGCTTACCGTACAGATGTTCTCAGAGAGAGGGAGCGCGGCCTGGGCGCGGCTGTTTCGGTAACGGGATATAGGGTGGCTATGCTGGTTTCCGGGGCCTTGGCCCTTATTTTGGTAGGTCCTCTGGGTTGGCGTTTGACGTATATGTTGATGGCCGGGCTGATGCTCATTGGTACAATGGCAACACTTCTGGCACCGGAACCGGAAGATGTGGGGCGTCCCCCAACATCTTTGTCAGAAGCGGTTTCGGGGCCGCTCACCGAGTTTTTCTCTCGTCCTGCCGCCTGGGCGTTTCTTGTCCTCATCATTCTATATAAAATTGGGGATGCCTTTGCCGGAAGTCTGACCACTGCATTTCTCATCCGGGGTCCCGGATTTTCTGTGGGAGAAGTGGGAGCGATCAACAAAGGACTAGGACTTATTGCCACTATATTTGGTGCCTTGTATGGCGGCGTACTGTTGTCCCGAATGAGTTTGTATAAGTCCCTTATGATCTTCGGTATTTTGCAAGCGGTTTCAAATCTGTCGTTTATGGTATTAGCTTATGTGGGCAAGGTTTACTCTATGATGGTGGTTGCCGTGGCCTTTGAAAACCTGGCTGGAGGGATGGGGACAGCCGCTTTTGTCGCTTTCCTAATGGCCTTATGTGACCACCGGTATACAGCAACTCAGTTTGCTCTTCTATCTGCTCTGGCGTCGTTGGGGCGTGTTTTTGTCGGGCCTCCTTCCGGTTTTTTGGCTCAGGAAGTTGGCTGGGTAATTTTTTTCTTCGTTACTTTTCTCGCGGCTCTCCCTGGCCTCGGATTGCTCTATAGAATGCGCCGGCACGTCCGCTCTCTAGAGCATGTGTAAGAGGAGAGCCCTGAACGAAATGAATCATGACTGAATTTGTTTATCTGCATGGGTTTGCTTCCAGTCCTTTTTCAAAAAAGGCGGCAGCATTCAAAAAAAAATTTGATGAAATGGGAATTTCCCTGGAGGTTCCCGACCTTGAAGAAGGAGGATTTGAGGATATGACATTGACTCGTCAGATGAATATTCTTTCCAAGTGTCTGGATCAGTTTCAGGGCAGGGGCGCTTGCCTGATCGGAAGCAGTATGGGGGGCTATCTTGCGGTTTTGGCCGCACAGAAAAGGGAGGATATTCGTGCTGTATATTTAATGGCTCCAGGATTTAATTTTCTAGAGCGATGGATGAAAAAGTTGAACCTGGATTTAAATGATGAAGCTTCATGGGAACCGAGTGTCCCAATTTTTCATTACCGTTATGGAGAGAATAAAAATATCTGTACCGGTGTTTTCAAGGATGCTATGGAATGGAGCAAGGCTGGGTTCAATAGAAAATTGCCTACTCGAATCGTCCATGGAATAAATGATGAAGCCGTAGGAATTGACGAGTCACGAAAGTTTGCCAGTAGTCATCCCTGGTGCTCATTACATGAACTGGATGCAGATCATGGTTTGTTGACTCACGTCGACTGGATCATCAATGATTGCCTGATGTTTTTTAGAAAACTAAAGTTTCTTCCTGAAACAGGCG
>CAJWQP010000021.1 GCA_913045445.1 uncultured Nitrospina sp.
CCAGAAACTAAAAATCCTCCCCGCAATAATCTTCGGGGAGGATTTTTAATAATTAATTCAATACGAGCTAATATGGTACCGACTCAACCATCACCAACTATTTTTAGAATAGAATCCAATTCTGAAATGATCTTCTTTTTCTGATCCAGAAAAGACTCACGATCAAACCCGAGCGACAACTGAGATCTTTTTTTCTTGCTCTCCTTAAGCCTTTTTTTTGCGCCTGCAATAGTATACTTCTCTAAATACAACAATCGTTGTATTTCAAGAATCAGGTCAACATCCTTTTTCTCGTAAAGACGCTGACCCGACCTGTTCTTATTGGGACGGAGTGTGTCAAACTCATCCTCCCAATAGCGCAATACATGCTGCTCCACGCCTGCCAGTTCAGCGACTTCTCCAATTTTAAAAAACAGCTTGTCAGGAATTTTGGGACTCATTCATTGACCGGTTGGTGGAGTCCAATAATTGCTGACTCGGTTTAAAAGTTAAAACTCTCCTCGACCTTATACGTATAGGTTCGCCCGTTCGTGGATTTCTGGCATTTCGAGCATTCTTATCTTTTAAATGGAAACCCGCAAATCCTGTAATACGGACATCCTCTCCTTTAGCCAGAACCGATTTAATTTCCTTAAAAAGAATCTCAACCGCTTCCACAGCTTCCTGGCGCGTGAACCCTACCCTTTCATATACCCTGTCCACCAAGTCCGCTTTAACGACGGTACCCTGTGATTCACTAGTGTTCAAAACCAAACTTGCTCCTTAAGAAAACTTTATTAAATACGAAAACAAATCAGTTCTTTTCCTTGCTCAATTCATCTCGCTGTCTCTGGGCATTTTCAATAATTTTAGATTGAAGGTGTTCCGGCACATCATCATAATGATCGAATTCCATCGAAAACACCCCTCTGCCGCTGGTCATGGAATTAATATCAGCGGAATAATTAAGCACCTCGGCCATGGGTACCTGCGCACGAATATTCTGATTATCGTCATCAGCGTCAATGCCTATAATCTTTCCACGCTTGGAATTAAGGTCACCCATAATATCCCCGACAAATTCACTGGGGACGACAATATCCATAATCATCACCGGCTCCAAAAGAATAGGCCGACAGTCGGGCATGCCTTTTTTAAACCCCATAGAACCCGCTATTTTAAAAGCCATCTCCGACGAGTCAACATCATGATAAGAACCGTCATAGAGGCGAATCTTGATATCAACAATCGGATAGTGCGCGATAACTCCCTCGGCCATCGCCTCCTGGATTCCCTTTTCCACAGCGGGAATATAGGTTTTGGGGATAGACCCGCCCACAATATTATCTTCAAAAACAAACCCGCCCCCCTTCGCCAAAGGAGAAATTTCAATCCAGGTATCGCCAAATTGACCGCGCCCCCCAGTCTGTTTTTTATACCTTCCCTGAACTTTTGTCGATCCCTTGATGGTCTCACGATAGGGCACCTGAGGTGTTTTGACATCAACCTCAACAGAAAACCGTCGTTTCAGACGTTCCAGAGAAACATCCAAATGCACCTGTCCCATTCCAGAAACCAGCAATTCGTGGCTCTCTGCCTTGCGCTCCACCTTAAGAGTGGGATCCTCCTCCAGAAGACGTTTTAAGGCATTGCTGATTTTTTCTTCATCGGCCCGCGTTTTGGGAACAAGAGCTTTGGTCAATACGGGCTTGGGAAATGAAATGGCTTCATACAGGACGGGACTACTTTCCGCAGATAAAGAATCACTGGTGGTCGTGACCTTAAGCTTCGCGACCGTACCGATATCACCCGCTGAAATTTCAGAAACAGAAACCTGTTTTTTCCCCTGCATCAAAAATAATTGACCTATCCGCTCGGTAGTCCCTTGAGTCGCATTGTAAATCGAGGAGTCCCCTTTGACCGATCCAGAAAAGACTCTGAATAAAGTCAGCTTGCCCGCATAGGGGTCGGCAACGGTTTTAAACACAAGAGCCGATAATGGGGCTTTAGAATCCGCAGCACAGGAAATCTCTGTGCCATCTTTAGGGTTTTTCCCTTTAACAGGATCTTTTTGGTCTGGCGAGGGAAGATATTCCACAATCGCGTTCATCAAAAGATCAATCCCCATGTTTTGCGTTGCAGATCCCAAAAAAACTGGTATCAGCAGACCTTGCTTCAGCCCCTTTTTCAGCCCTTCATCAAATTCCTGTTCAGAAAGTTCACCGTTTTCCAAGTAGTGCTCGGTTAAATCATCATCAACCTCGGCTACCAATTCAGTGAGTTCGGCAAAGTTTAGCTTGATCTCATCCGTCATAGACTCAGGAACAACACCCTCATCATGTTTACCCGATCCACCAGCCTGGTAAATATGTGACTTGTTCGTGAGCGTATCCACAACGCCAGAGAATTTTTCACCGGTGCCTATTGGCACATGAATACATAAGGGATTGACCTTGAATTTTCTTTTAATAGCTTCAAGAACTGCGGGAATATCAGCCTGCTCATGATCCACCTTATTGATGAATATAATTTTGGGGAGAGATTGCTCTGTGGCCCAGCTCCAAACTTTTTCCGTATAAAACTGTATACCATCCACCGCACTTATCACTAACACGGCACCATCAACAACTCTCATACTTGCTGGCGTGTCTGCAATAAAGTTGCTATCGCCGGGAGTATCAATAAGATTGATCTTTTTTTTATTCCATTCACAGAAAGCAACGGAAGCATTGATCGAGTGACCGCGCTCCAACTCATCCTGATCATAGTCCATGACCGAAGAAGTGTCGCCAACCTTTCCTAACCTGTCATTCACTCCCGATAGAAAAAGAATCGCCTCAGCGATCGAAGTTTTTCCAGAACCGCCGTGCCCAACCAATCCTACATTCCTTAAATCCTGAAGGTTATACTGTTTCATTGCTGGCCTCTCATAAAATAAGAGTCAATAACTTGCCACTTAAAATCAACAATTAGCTTTCAAGTTCATAAGATACAGCAGATCCACTTCAATAATAGCAAGACAATTTATACATCAAACAGGAAACTTTCCACAAACAAACCAGCCCCGTACACACTCAATATTATTGCAAAAAAATAATATCTCAAACCTTATTTTTGTATTGGAAACATGATTATATAAGAATCTGAAAAGAAATACAGCAAGGAAGGGATAACCTATTGACTTAAATGAATTTAAGCAAGGGAAACTTCGAGTTTTTTAATTTAATGCTAAGCCGTTCCATAAAAGGATGGGAATAATGTAGTGCGCTGGCAACTCTTCGTTTCCTCGGGAAAATTCTTTGACAATTCCCAGCGGACACCCAAAAACAATCTTTTCAAATCCATCAAAATCAAAAACCCTAAAGTGTAGGATATTTATCAATTTTAATTTTATTTGTTCCCTTCATGTCCTGCTCCGTTTTGGCTTTCCTGAAAATATTAACCGGACAGGAGCCCCGGTTAACCCAAATGTCTTTCTGAGGCTATTCACCAAATAACGTTTATACGAAAAATGTATTCCTTCTGGATAATTCACAAAACATTTGAACGTGGGTGGTCGACTCTTGATCTGCGTTGTGTAGTGCATCTTCACGAACTTCCCGCGATAACTTGATATCGGGTTTCTCTCAATAGCCCGTTCAAAACAATCATTGAGCCTTCCCGTAGAAATATTTTTTCTATATTCCTCGCAAACCGATTCCACCTGTGGCAGTATTGTCTCCACTCCATACCCTGTCAGTGCTGATATGATAAGAATTGGTGCAAAATCTAAAAACTTGCATTTATTTTTTATCTGCTCCTCAATTTCTTTTATGGTAATCCCGCGCGGCTTTATCAAATCCCATTTATTGACAACAATGACGCATCCTCTTCCTCTTTCAAAAGCGTAACCCGCTATCGTTGCATCCTGCTCAGTGATTCCTTCCGAACCATCGGCAATAATCACCGCTATGTCACAACGATCCAGTGCCTTGAGCGCCATAATCACACTGAACTTGTCCAAAACCTCTTGTGTCTTGCCCTTTCTCCTGATCCCAGCAGTATCAACCAGAATAATTTTTTTTCCATCCACCTCCAGAGCAGTATCCACCGCATCCCTGGTGGTTCCCGGAATATTCGAAACAATACACCGAGATGAATCTAGCAACCTGTTTACCAGTGAAGACTTTCCAACATTGGGTCGCCCGACCACAGCAATTCGAATCGTATCATCCGATACCGGCTCTTCTTCTTCCTCAGGGAGTGCGGGCACCAACACATCCAGCATGTCAGCCACACCATGCCCATGCTCAGCAGAAATCGGATAAACGGTATCCACCCCTATCCCTGCGAAATCTGAAAGCTCCAGTTCATGCTTTGCGTGATCGACCTTGTTGACAACAAGAACAAATGGTTTCCCCGATTTTCTGATCCGATCCACCACTTCACGGTCCTGCGGTGTGAGCCCCATATTTTTATCCGCGACAAAAATAACAGCGTCAGCTTCCGACTGCGCTATCATTGCCTGCTCAATCACCTGATCCTCGATTTCGTTTTTTCCATCAACATCGACACCGCCCGTATCGACAACCGTAAAAGTTCGTCCCAGCCAATCCGATTGACCGTAGATACGGTCACGGGTCACACCCGGCATATCGTTGACAATTGATTTGCGTTTCTGGATCAGTCGGTTAAACAAAGTAGACTTACCCACATTTGCTCGACCAATAATGGCTACGAGGGGTAATGCTGACATGGACCGCCCCCTTATATCATCGGATCGTTTTCCTGAACGAACTCAACGATTCCTTTGGCGATAGATGATGCTAGTGTATGCAGATATGAACTCTGCTTTAAACGTTTTTCTTCTTTTTTATTGGTTACAAAACCGACTTCCACAAGAACACTTGGCATGTCGGTATCATGTAAAACGAAAAAAGGACCTTCCTTGACTCCGAGATCCTTTATTCCTGAATATTTTTTTCTCATCGATTGATACAGCTCATTCTGAATACTGCTTGCCAACCGAGAAGAATCGTTTATTTTAGTAGTGCTTATCAAACTGGCAAGAATCTCCTGAACCTGACCATCCTTAACCGACTTAACAAGCTCACCATTTTCACGGGCCGCCGTTTTTTTCGCATCTTCAGAGTGCCCGGCTCCCAAATAATAAGTTTCGATCCCATGCGCAGCGTGCCTTTGAGCGGCGTTAGCGTGGACAGATACAAAAACATCCGCCTCATTATCATTAGCAATTTTACCTCGTCCTGGAAGTGGAATAAAAGTATCATCACTTCTAGTAAGAATAACCTTGTACTTGTAGCGGGACTGCAGGATATCTTTCAAGCGCAATGCGATGTCCAGGTTCACATCTTTTTCCTTCAAACCCCTTTCACCCCGAGCCCCCAGGTCTTTTCCCCCGTGACCAGCATCCACTACAATCAGTGGAACTTTCTTATTCACTGCCTTGAGCGCTCTCTCTCTGGATGCCCGCCTCACAGGAATTCGTTTTGCAGGAGCTCGCTCCTTCTTAACAGAAACGCGCTTTATTATTTTTTTGGCAACCGGTTTAACTCGTGCCGCTTTAGCTTTAACCTTCTTTTGAGTTTTAACAACCTTCTGGGCGGTGGCAGTTCCAGCTCCTTTATCGCTTAACTCAACAGTTAGTTGTGAACCTTCCTGCCAAACCCCTACCTTGAGGCTCCCTACTTTATTCAAGTCAAATACCAAGCGTGAATTGCTCTCGTCAAACTGGCTTATACGCAGACTCTTTAAAAATCGGCTTCCTACTTTGATGTTTCGGTTCACATCATTTGCCAACCGGGTATCGTTGAAGTTGATATACACCCGGCTCGGATTAGACAATCGCCCCTGAGAAAATACCACAGGACTGCTTGTATGAGTCACAACCCGAACTGAGTCTGACCCTACTGTGTAATCAATTTTATCCAGAATCAATTCATTACCAATGGACAGGTTTATTTTTTCGTTGCGCCGGGTTGAAATTTTTCTGATTGTAGCTGGCGTCTTACTGGATGGAAAAGCTACTGGCACCAAAGGCCTGATTTTGGCAACTCTGACTTTTGCTTTTGGAGCAACATCTCCACCGGGAAGTATTTGTAAAATTTCCTGATATGAATCAAGCGCGGCGGTATATTTCCCGCGATTAAAATAAATTTCTCCCTGCCGGTAAAGAGCGTCATCTGTCAATCGACCCGGCTTGAATTCACTGACAATTAACCGATAGTATTCCAAAGCCTCATCCAGGTCCTTATCCCGCCGGGAAATCGAGTAAAGTTGCTCGTACAAATCGCCAATAGTGAAAACCGCTTTATAGGCCTCGCCACTGGAAGAAAATTTGCTGTAAACAGAATCAAATTTATCGATCACAGCCACCCACTGATCCCGCCTCTGCATCCTCTTTTTAGACTTCAGCAAACTGTGATAGGCCACCCGAGCTTTGTCATATAAAATCGAAGCCGATGAAGACGCACCGACTGCCGCTTTTCCTGAAAATAAAACAAAAAACAGGAAAATCGCCAAAAGTATTCTTGCCGGGGAAAATTTCTGTAAAAAATGTCTCATTTCATATATCAGAGAATATAAAACCAGCCTGACCCAGATAAATCTGAACCTGACCCACCATACACTGCTTAACTATCTAATTTTATTATTGTTTTTCATGTTACCACTTTTGAGAAAAAGGGTCAACAGTGATAATTATTTGATTTTATTAGAGTTATTGCCCATCACTCAAGCGATCGGCAAGGTAGGAAGGAAGGCCGCAAGTCCTTATTTTTTCTTGAGTTACTGGAAAATCGTAGGGAAAACGGTAAAATTCGGCAACCTGGCCCACCGAGTCATAACAGACAAAGGCCAGATCTGAGTTACCATCCCTTGGCTGACCCAGACTACCAACATTGATGATATAACGGGATTTCGACTCAAGTTCCAACCTGGAGGCTTCATGTGAAAGGACTTCACCCTTCTCATTTTTTTCAAAAATACGGGGAAGGTGAGAGTGCCCTAGAAAACAAATATCCTGCGAAAAGTAATCGAAGTTTTCCACTGCATTTGCTTCTGTAGAGACATAATGCCATTTCGCTGGCTCAAAAGGAGATGAGTGAACCCAGAAAATATTATCTTCCGTTTTCTGTATTGGTAAAGTATCGAGAAATTTCTTATTAATTTCGGTCAGAACTTCCTGGGTCCAGGTACAAGCCCTTTTAGCGGCAGAATTAAAATATGTGGTGTCCGTTTTTTTTAGAACCGCACAATCGTGATTGCCTGCCAAAGCGAGATCAACCTCCTTGCGCACCCAATCAACGGCAAAATTGGGATCGGCGTTATACCCCACGATATCGCCAAGGCATACCTTCTTATCATGCTCAATAAATTGAACAGCACGATCAAACGCTTCAATCGCTTCAAGATTACTATGGATATCAGAAAAAATAATATATTTCATAATATCCGCTCATCCAACGGAGAAACAAATCATCAACCCGTAAAAGAAAGAGGTCCCTTCTTATGCCCGATTTCTTTATAAATCTTATCCAGAATTCCGTTAATGAACTCAGGAGAATCTTCGTTACCAAATTTTTTGGCAATATCGACCGCCTCATTGATCACGACTTTGGGCGGGGTTGAAAAATCAGACAGCAATTCGCAGGTACCAATTCGCAAAATATTGCGATCAATCACGGTCATTCGGTCAAGCAACCAGTTTTCGCTGAATTTCTGAATAATTTCGTCAATTTCTGTTTTTTGCTTAATAACGGCTTCCACCAACTCCTTCATAAAAACTTCAATTTCATCTTTCAACGAATTTAGTTCGATAAAAGAGTTCATCTGCTCATCTACATTTCCTTCATTCAATTCAAATTGATAAAGAAATTTGAGCGCCAGTTCTCTAGAAGACCTTCTTTTCCCCATGATCCTTGGTACCTAAAGTTTTTTATAAAGAGTAGCCATCTCAATAGCGGCAAGAGCCGCCTCTTCACCTTTGTTCCCGCACTTTCCGCCTGCTCTGTCTGCGGCCTGCTCCACATCGTCTGTGGTGAGCACGCCGAACATAACCGGGATATCCGCTTCTCTCGCCACCATTGCCACACCCCGTGCGGCCTCCCCGGCAACATAATCAAAATGAGGTGTCCCGCCACGAATCACCGCTCCCAGACAAACGACAACATCGTTTCCTCTTGAGCAAAGCTTCTTGGCAACTAAAGGAATCTCAAAAGCGCCCGGAACACGGACCACCTCAATATCACTCTCATTAGCTCCGTGCTTAATCAAAACACCGACCGCACCGCTCAATAAATGCTCAGTAATGAATTCATTGAACCGACTAACAACGATTCCGACTTTCAAACCCGAAGCATCCAGATCCCCTTCTATAAATTTTGCCATTTTCAAAAACCTGTCGAGAGATATTTTTTAATCATCTGCCCCAGTTTTTCTGAAGGGAGCGAAAGTGTTTACTATTATCGTTTCCTGAAAAATTCATTTAGAGATATTTTTAATCATGTGCCCCAGTTTTTCCTGCTTGGTACGAAGGTATTTAATATTGTCCTCCTTCGGACTAACTTCAATCGAGACACGCTCAACCACTTGCAGTCCGTATCCCTCCAGCCCCACTATTTTCCGCGGATTGTTAGTCATCAGACGAATTTTCCCTAACCCCAGATTTTTCAGAATCTGCGCACCAATACCATATTCCCTGAGATCCGGCTTGAACCCAAGTGAAGCATTGGCCTCAACAGTATCCATTCCTTCATCCTGCAAAGCGTAGGCTTTCAGTTTATTGATGATGCCAATTCCCCTTCCCTCCTGATACAAGTACAGCAAAACGCCAGTTCCCTCCTCGGCGATCATTTCCATAGACTTCTTCAGTTGCTCGCCACAATCGCACCGGAACGAACCAAAGACATCTCCCGTAAGACATTGAGAGTGAACCCGGACTAATATCGGTTTTTCCAGGTCGATCTCTCCCTGGACCAAAGCAATATGAACTTGGTCAAGCAGTACATTGCGAAAAGTTATCGCCTTGAAATCACCAAATTCAGTAGGCAAAATAGTCGTCACCACCTCTTCAACCAGTGTTTCCATCTGCAAACGATATTCCGCGAGATCCTTGGTGGTGATCATCTTAAGATCGTGTAAACGCACAAACTCGGTAAGGCTTGGCAAACGGGCCATCGTTCCATCGTCATCCATGATCTCGCAAATAACGCCGGAAGGATACAATCCTGCCAAACGCGCGATATCCACCGAAGCCTCTGTCTGTCCCATCCGGACAAGCACACCACCATCGCGAGCCCTCAAAGGAAATATATGCCCCGGCTTAACCAGGTCATGAGGTTTGGTAGTGGGGTCGATAGCCGTTAGGATTGTCCTTGCCCTGTCAGAAGCGGAAATCCCTGTTGTCACCCCCTTGCTGGCATCTATAGAAATAGTAAAGGGCGTTTCAAAAAGGGACTGGTTATTCTCAACCATCATCGATAATCCCAGTTCGCTGGTCCGTTCCTCAGTCAAGGCCAGACAGATCAGACCGCGACCATACTTCGCCATGAAGTTGATGGCCTCCGGGGTTACCTTGTCAGAAGCAATCATTAGATCGCCCTCGTTTTCCCGATCCTCATCGTCAACGATAACGATCATTTTCCCCTGACGAAGGTCTTCCATCGCATCTTCAATGGAGCTGAAAATATTTTCTGTTTCTGCTCTTGATTCGCTCATTTTATAATCCAAATAAAACACTCTGACGAGCCATTAACTCTTATAGCGCGTCTACCGTAAAGGAAAGCCTCCTCGCTTATTTCACCAAACCCTGCCGACGAAGCATATCTATCGATACCTGCTTACCAGCATCATCGGACAGCAAAATAGTCTCGCAAGCTTTATAAATGTATTTACCTATCATATCACATTCAATATTAACGGCATCTCCCATTTTTCTGGCATTTAAATTCGTATGCGAAAATGTAAAAGGAATAATAGAAACAGTAAACGCATTATCAACACAGGAAAAAGCCGTCAGACTGATACCATCTATAGCCACGGAGCCTTTCTCTATAACATAAGGCACATATTCCGCCGGATGCTCAAAGCGAAAAAGTATTTCCCCGCTCTTGTGTTCAATGGAAATAATACTGCCTACACAGTCAACATGACCACTGACAAAATGGCCGCTTATTTTATCTGAAGGTGTAAGCGAACGTTCAAGATTGACACGGGCCTGCTCATCAATATCCTTAAAACTGGTTCGGCTGAGAGTTTCAGTACTCAAGTCTACGGTAAAAGTGTCATCCGTGCTATCACGCACCGTAAGACATACCCCGTTTACGGCAATACTTTCACCCGTTTCAAACCCTTTAAATCCATCCCCACCATGAACAGTCAACTCAGCGCCCTCATTTTGCCGGACAATTCTGCTCACAGTTCCTACATCGCTGATAATACCACTGAACATAACTCAAAAACTCCCATGCTAAAATTTCATTCGATTATCAAGTCACCTCATAGTCAGTTAACAACACCGAACACTGCTTTAAAGCTCCTTTACTAAATATTTCCTTCGATCACCAGGTCATCACCCAACCTGACAACCTTCATATCCTTAAGAAGCACAGCTTCCTTTAGCTGACTGATACCTTGCCCCCCTACAGCTCCGGGTGCGTCTTTGCCTCCAATGATTTTGGGTGCCAGAAAGTAAACCACCCTATCGACAAGCTTTTCTGCAAGCATATTGCCGCTTATTTCAGCCCCGCCTTCAATCATAACAGATGTGATTCCCCTCGCCCCCAACTCGCTCATCAATTGAGTGAGGTCTACCCGGCCTCTTTTGCGCTTCAAGACAAGAATTTCCACGCCCATTTTCTGCAATTTATTTTTACGAACAGCTGGCAGGCCCTCCAGAGTCGCATAGATAACCTGTTCCCGCCTGGCATTGCTAAAAACCCTGGCCGAAACAGGAACGCAATGCTTTCCATCCACGATAATACGAGCCGGGTTTTGCACGGCACCCTTTTTTAACCGTACGGTCAATCGAGGATCGTCAGCACACACTGTTCCCGCGCCAACCATAATCGCGTCTACCCTGTTTCTTATCTGATGCGAATACTCACGAGCTTTAGGTCCTGTAATCCACTGAGATTCACCTGTCCTCGTTGCGATCTTGCCATCGAGAGACAATGCGCTTTTAAGAATCACCCACGGACGTCCCGTGCGAATATATTTGATAAATGATTCATTTAACCGCTCACAATCTCTCTTCAAAAATCCAGCAATAACCTCAATACCATTTTTCTTCAGATAGCGAATTCCTTTTCCACTGACAAGAGGATTCGGATCACGAACACCCACCACCACTTTTTTAATCCCAGCGGCAACGATGGCCTCTGTACAAGGCGGAGTTTTCCCATGATGACAGCAAGGCTCAAGGCTGACGTAGAGAATCGCTCCCCTTGCCTTACTCCCGGCTTTGCGCAAAGCAACAATCTCGGCGTGGGGGAGTCCGGCTTTCTTGTGATACCCTTCAGCAATCACCTTACTGGATTTAACAACCACCGCTCCAACCATTGGATTAGGGCTGGTCTGTCCCTCTGCTTTGCGAGCCAGATCAAGCGCACGCCGCATGTGTGGGTCATGCAAGTTACGGGTCAAAGAGCACCTCTATATGTTGTGATGTGACAGGAAGAGTTATCTACGAAGAATATCAACCATATTTTTACGAATACTTCCACGCTGGTATACGATTTCAATTTTGCGGTTCACCGCTCTACTCTGAGGACTGTCATCGGAAATCTTCGTGACCTGTCCCATTAAGTTGTACCATTTTTTAAGTTAGTATTTCCATTTTTGGCTTAATTGTTTCAGGAGCTGGAGGTTGATAGTTCAGTGAACTGTGTGGCCTGAACTGATTGCATTCTTTTCTCCAGTTTTCTACCCGCACTTGAGCCTCCAATAAAGTTGTAAAGATTTCTCCGTTCAATAGCTCATCTCTTAAAACGACCTAACTAATTATATTTAAACCGTTTTCTGGGTTTATCACTATTTATTCGATAGCTTCTTTCGACTGGAAAATCCTGTAAATTCATGATTTTATTCAATAGTCCTCTTCTTCATCGTCATCAACCTCCGTAAGATGAGTGGAAACACAACGAAATCCAATAGCGGGATACCTTTCATCGGGGTCAAAGGTATTCCGATATGTGCACTTGGAATGAACCATATAGTTCAACCAAGACCCACCTCGAACCACCCGTTGAGTCGTGTGCCCCTTAGAATGCAGCTGAACACACCATTCCCACACGTTTCCAGCCATATCAAAACAACCAAAAGGAGATAGTCCCTGCTCAAACTCCGCTACCGAAGAAGTCTGTCCTATCATAAAATCGCATGAATTCGCATATTCGTTTTGATAGCCCATGGCTTCGCCCCAGGGATAGTCTCTGCCATCTGTCCCGCGAGAAGCCTTCTCCCATTCCTTTTCAATGGGAAGCCGCCTCCCCAGCCAAAGCGCGCACACCGTGGCTTCATAAAAATTTATTCCTATCACCGGATGGTCTTCCAGATAAGAATATTTGGGGAACCGTAGTGTATGCTGAGGATCAAATTCTTTGTACAAAGCATTGGTCACCAGAAATTTCATGATTGAATATTCTTTTAGAAAAACATGATCCTCTTCATCCACCTCATCTTGATAAATAAACTTCCCTTCGGGTATTGTGACCATCTCGCCCCATCGTTTCACGATAGGTAACTGGACCGCCTCAGGATCAGACACCTCACTCAAAAATCCTTCAAGTTCCTTGACCGTCTTTAAAGAACCAAACTCTTGACGATCTACCAGTTCAGACCAGTCAATGCCTTCCAGGGCAAGAAGCAGTTCTATAACAGAGTAAAGGATTCGTCCATCCCTGCTTTCTCTCTTTAAAAGGCTCACAAGAAGAGGGCGAAGAACTGATGGACCATTAGCGGCTATAACATCCTCAACCTTAATCAAACGACATCGTGTGAACTGCGGAAAAGAATCCCGGCACTGGTATTTGAGTAATTGCGCAATTAGAAGCTTTCTTTCTTCGGACAAGTCTTCCGCTTCAAGAACGGAATTCCCGGCCAGAAACAAAGCGCCTTGTTTCATAAAAATATCAAATATCTCATTGGCTGGCACCATCCCGGAAAAAAACTTCAGCATCTCTTCCCATCGTTCATCACGACACCGTTCACCAGCAGTCTTTTTCCAGTCCGCTTTTTTCGCCAGGGCTCTCGCGGCAAAAAACTCCTGAAACGATGGGTGTCGAAACTGCCAACGCCCCGGCGTCTGCTGAAGGATCTTTTCCAATTCTGGAGGAACCGTCCCCTCCTTCATCAGGAGGTCATCCCCTTCCTTTTTCAAACGGTCCTTCGAGTAATCCGTTTCAACTTCCTCAATTCGCTGGGAAATTCCCTCTTCCAGCAATTCGAGCGCCACCTCGCCCAGTCGATCGAAATATTTTTCCAACCGATCGGTCTCTCCCTTAGGAAAAGCTTCTGCCAAAAGGTGTGTAAAATAAACGGAATAGATTTGGCCACGGGTGGTCAGCCCTTCAAGTTTTTCACAATCGGAAAGAGCGCGAATCATCTTCATGATCAGAGGCACCTCCTGCAATTCAGGCGAATATTGCCCCAGGCGCCTCAGTGCCTTATTCTTATCCGCCTCGCCCAAGAAGATGCCACGCTCTCTCTCGTCGATGCGTTCAAAAGCCACATGGAAGCCTGCGTCTTTTCCCCTCTGGATAATGGAATCTGTTGCGAGCGGACCAAAACCGAATTTGCGGGTGGCGAGAATCAATCGATTACTGCGAAAAGTTTTATCCTCGACAAAGGTCTCAAAATAAACCTGAAACCGGTCTTCAGCAGGTAATTGATCCAGGGAGTCCATCAGAAAAAGTATTCGCCCCTCTCTCTCTAAACATTTGATGGTAACGAGGAGCAGGTTCTCATTCAGCTCAAGTTCGTCATCTTCCTCAGCTTCCGTCAAAATAACATCCAGCATTTCCCTGTGAACCGATTCCATAAACTGAGCGATGCCCGTACCTTCTGGCAGGGAACTCAGGCTGAAGAAAACGGGAAGAGGATAAACAGGGTGCGGTTCCTGCTCCAGCAATCGTTCCTGATAATATTTTAAAAATATGGTTTTCCCCATACCGCAACCGGCCTCCAGCATGATCTTCATATGGTCGGTCATCAACAGGTCTTCATGAATGATTCGCGGTGCAGGAAAAACCTGCTCCTGAATACTTTGGCGATGCCGGATGGGGTTGGTGTCCAGCAAGACAGGAGGGATGTAAGTCTTCTTCCGCTGACCTTCCCCGAGCACCTTATCTAACCAGGCAGAGGTACGAATCCGTTGATGTTTTCGGTAAGTATTAATCACCCATTCGCGCGATTCTTCCAGGCGAGCACTGACAAGAGCCGACTCTTCATCCTCGGGTGGAGGAACAGGCAATTCATTTGTTTCACTCATTTAAAAGGTTCTCTATAATTGTATAGATTATTTATTTTATCATAGGGAATGACTTAAACTTTATCATACAGCATGGCTTAACAGGAAACCTCTCCTTAATGATTCCACTTATAGACGAAAACCCGACAAAAAACTTTCCCCATCTCACCATTTTTCTGATCGTGGCTAATACGGTCATTTTTCTCTACCAGATAACTCAACCCATGGGATCGCTCCCTATATTCCAGTCCTACGGACTGATTCCCGCTCACCTGATGGAAACCCCTGTCAGCGCGTATCCCACCATCTATTCCGCTATGTTTCTGCATTCCGGCATTGGTCACCTGGCGGGCAATATGCTCTATCTATGGATTTTTGGAAACAATATTGAGGATGTTCTGGGTAAGTTTCGATTCATCATATTTTATCTGGTTTGCGGAACACTGGCCTCGATGGGCCACATAGCTACAGATCTTCATTCTGACATTCCCATGGTGGGAGCCAGCGGAGCGATTTCTGGAATACTCGGCGCGTACCTCGTCCTGTTTCCCCATGCAAGGGTGAAAACGCTGATATTTCTGGGATTTCTGATCACCGTCATCCGTATTCCAGCAATAATTCTGCTGGTGATTTGGATGTTGATTCAGGTGTTCAGTGGAGTGGCCGCCGGAGATAGTGGCGTGGCCTGGTTCGCGCACATTGGCGGATTTGTCGTTGGCATGATTCTCATACTCCCCTTTCGCGACATGAAGCACTAGGGACAATCACTGCGAAAAAAAGGAAACCGCCATCCCGATGAGCAGTAAGACGAAAAAAACAAAAAAGAACACCATGATCCCCGGTCCCTTGAAGTGAGGATAGTTGGGGATATTCGGATTCGTCGGTGTATCGCAATGAGGGCAAATGACCATTTCGTCATCGTATTCCTGCTCACATTTTCTACACTTGACCTGACTCATTAAATTATTTCTCTATCAAATTTAACAACCAGCGACGAAGTAAATCGAGCGCGGCCTGGGCCGACCTCTCTTTATTACGGCTACGGTCATGATAAAAACGAAACTGTTCGCAATAGGAATCTTCCCCATCATTGATCGCTATGAAGACCATTCCCGCAGGTTTATTATCACTCGCTCCCGGACCAGCAACACCTGTTACAGACAACCCAATATTCGCGCCTGAACTTTTACGTACACCTTCTGCCATGGCAAGCGCCACCTCACAGCTCACCGCTCCATGCTCCCGGATAAGTGATGCATCTACCCCCAGGCGACTACTCTTGGCCTCGTTGCTGTAGGTAACGGTTCCTTCCATAAAGTAATCGGAACTCCCTGAAACCTGCGTCAGGCGGTGACCGATCAACCCACCGGTGCAGGACTCAGCCACAGCCAGGGTCAATCCTTTATCCTTCAATAACTCCCCTATCTTTCCTTCCAGAGTTTCATCATCCTTTCCGTAAACCCACTTGCCCACGGCCTTCATAACCTTTTCTTCCGCCTGACCCAGTCTCGCCTCCACCGCTTCGATACTTGCCGCACAAAAAGACAAGCGCACTTTAACTTCAAGGTGGGAAGGAAGCGATGCCACAGTGACCAGTTTTTCCAATGGCTCAACAGGACCCAGTTTTTCCCACAATGAAGCTTCGGTCAGGCCAACCATTTTAAGGATACGATGCCCGATCACTCCACTTTGCGATTTTAAAAGATCGGGACGAATATATTTTTCGAACAAATGCTTCATTTCAACCGGAACACCAGGAAGTGCGAAAACTTTTTTTCCATCGCGCTCAAAAAGAAGACCCGGCGCTGCTCCCTCGTCATTATATAAAGCTGTCGCGGCTTCCGGCACTTCACACTGGCGGCGCACCCCTTCGGGAATTTTCCATCCGGGATTATCCCGGTTACGCTTTTTGAACATTCGTTCAAGCATGTCTACTGCTTTCGGGTCAACAACTATTTTAGAATGGAACATTCGTGCCAGCACTTCTTTGGTGATATCGTCATGCGTTGACCCGAGTCCCCCGGTTGTTATCACGACATCGGCCCGGTGTAACGCATCCTCCACAGCACTGGTAATAGACTTCCCGCTATCACCCACTGCGGTGATTCGCGAAACATTGACTCCCAACAGATGCAACTGGTTGCTCAAGTATCTCGCGTTGGTGTCTTGAATGAGGCCGCTAATCACTTCGTTCCCAATCGCTATGATTTCCGCCCGCAGGAGAATGTTTTCATCTTTGAACATGAGTAAACATTAATCCATCAACAAAATTTAAAATGACCGAACTTGGCACTTACGCTATCATGGCAGAAACCAAAGCACCCTGTCAAAGGAACATAAACCACGAATGCCTTTAGACGATTGGACCACCTCGGAAATCCGGGACCAGACTTATAAATATGATCTCAGGCGCGGATTTTTCGAAGGCATCTTGAGTGCGGGCATACAAACCTTCGCTTTATTCATTGCCATCCGTTATTACAATGCAGGCGAAGGACTAAAATCTCTCATCGCCGCCGCCCCTTTTATGGGAATGATGTTATCTTTACCCCTGGTACATTATACAGCCGGAAAGGGATTCAAAAAGTCATCCTGCGGTGCCATCCCTTCGATAGTAACTGGAACCTGCCTTATCGTTGCGGCGTGGATACCTTCGCTGGGGCTTTATACGCTGATGATCGTTATCGCTTATATCTGTCGTAGCGCGATTCTCCCCTTCCTCACTTCAATATACGGTGATAATTATCCTCATAATAAACGTGGGGCAAAATTTTCCAAGCCATTACTTATCACTGTAGCGGCTTCCTCAATGTTCGGGTTTGCGGGATCTTCACTTCTGGAAATCGACATCACTTATTTCAGTTGGGTCTTCACCTTGCTAGGAATATGTGCTTTTGCCAAAGCCTGGGCGCTTAACTCTATGCCTTCAAAACTGGTTGAGGAAAATTCGCACGAGCACCCGCTTGGCAACCTTAAATATGCGGTTAAAGACAGGGATTTTGGATACGTTCTGCTCACCTGGTTCATCATGGGTTTTGCCAATTTGTGGGTTCTTCCGCTGAGGGTGGATTATGTTGCATCTGCCAATTACGGCATTGAAGCCTCTCCATTTATCGTTGCGTTGATAATCACAATTGTTCCGGAAACTATGCGTTTAATCTTCATCCCTTTCTGGGCGCGACTGTTTGACCGAATGAACTTTGTAATACTCCGCATGATACTGAATGTTTTATTCGGCGCTGGAATTGCGATATTTTTCATCAGTAAAAATCTGTTCGTGATAGGAACAGGGTCGGCGTTGATCGGAGTTGCATTCGCGGGTGGAAGCATCGCATGGACTTTGTGGGTCACCAAGTACGCACCGCCGGGAAAAGTATCCGCCTACATGTCGGTCCATGTCGGTCTCACAGGAATCCGTGGAACTATTGGTCCGATGATCGGCTACTGGACCGCGGGACAAATCGGAGTAATAATGACAGGCTGGGTTTCATGCGGACTAATGATACTGGCCACTCTCATGCTCATTCCTGAAATCCGACATGGACAGCGCAGAACCCTTTCAAATTGATGATTTATAAAACCTTGACCGCGATTCAGTAGCTGATTAAATGCCCTGGAAAATCTCGCAATCTTTTGTTTTTAAATGGCTATTTTGCTACAATCGAGGAGAGTAAGAGGAAAATAACCGGCGAGTTCCTTCTATATAAAAATCACGGGATAGCGTGTTATGGAAGAAAACCCCACCAGCAAGAACATGTCTTCATCCGAAGAAACATCTGAACCGGGCCGAAAATTCAAAGCATCGGAGTTGACCTTCAACCTGCCTGAAGAGTTGCAACAGGAGTTTGAACAACAAGTCGAGCGGTTAAAAGAACAGAAAGTCACCAGCAATATGGTTTATAAAATTGTTCGCGGAGGAAGCTTTGTCACCAACTTTCACCATATCGCCCATTGGCAGCGCTTGTCTTTCCTGACTAATTATTGTACTTCCTTCCTGGGCTTTCGAACCGTCTGTGAAGAGGAGTGAGCCCGCGCCCCTGCTCCAACGTCAAATATAACGCGCAGGTTGATCCGGCCGTTAAAAATTGCTATAAACTCAAGTTCACTTGGATATAAAGAAACTCATAGTAAAATCACATTACCCCTATTGATAAAGAGCATATGCCTCGACCATCAAACTGAAGGTACTTTATTTAGGAGAATCTGTTTTGAGCAAACCTCTGGTTGGAATTTTAATGGGAAGCGATTCAGATTTCCCGATCATGGAAGAAACCAGCAAAGTTCTGGAAAAGTTTGGGGTTGCCCATGAGATAACCGTCTCCTCGGCACACCGGTCCCCTGAGCGCACACGCAAATACACGCTGGGAGCGCCCAAACGCGGAATCAAAATTTTGGTTGCTGGAGCAGGAGCCGCCGCACATCTTGCCGGTGTGATAGCGGCAGAAACCACTCTGCCTGTAATCGGTGTCCCCATTGGTTCTTCCGCGCTCAATGGACTCGATGCTCTATTATCGACCACGCAAATGCCGGGTGGGGTTTCTGTCGCGGGAATGGCCATTGGCAAAGCAGGCGCCAAAAATGCGGGTGTCCTTGCGGTCCAGATTCTGGCCTTGAGCGACAAAAACCTGCACAAAAAGCTGGTGAAATATAAAAAGGATCAAGCAAAAGAGGTTGAGCGCAAAAGCCGCAAGCTCAAATCAGATCATGCCGGAAATACTTAAAATAAGTTCCGATGCCTCGCTAAAAGATCACACGCAACACATCCGCGGAATCTTGCGCAAGGGAGGCGTGATCGCGTTTCCAACAGATACTTATTATGGGCTGGGAACCGACCCGTTCAACCAAGAAGGAATTCGGCGGATTTTTGAAATAAAATCCAGAAAAGCAGACAAACCGCTTCTGGTTCTTGTTGCGTCTGCGAGCCAAGTGGACCAACTAGCGCAAAGTCGTTCTCAGGAAGCGGACCGACTGATACAGGAGTTCTGGCCCGCTCCGCTGACGCTGGTTTTTAAGGCAGTCCCCGAATTGCCCGACAGCCTGACCGCAAAGACCGCTACGGTTGGCATACGTATGCCGGGAAATGAATGGACACGCCGTTTGATAGAAGCCGCCGGATGCCCATTGACGGCACCGAGCGCGAACAGAAACAATGAAGCGGCTCCGCAAACCGCCGATGAGGTCGCCCAGACTTTTGGCGATGAAATAGACCTCATCATTGACCCAGGGCCTGCACCGGGGGGTAGGGTTTCCACCTTACTCGACACGACGACCCGGCCTCCTGTTCTCATACGTCATGGAGCGATAACACAGCGGGAAATAGAATCTGTTTTGAATATGGAATGCACTCTGGTCTCCTGAAAATTTAAACCGCCTATTTATACAGAATTATGATTTTTGGAACTGGAATCGACATTATAGAGATTGACCGCATCAAACGGTCCTTACAAAAATATTCTGATCGCTTCGAGCAAAGGGTATTCACGCAAAAAGAAATCGACTACTGCCATTCCCAGGCAGACCCGGTAAAGCATCTTGCCGCTCGTTTCTCGGTAAAAGAAGCTGTCCTGAAATGTTTCGGCACTGGAATGACTGGCGGCATATTATGGAAAGATATCGAAGTGGACAAACAGGAATCAGGACAGCCCGTTTTGAAACTCTATGGCAAAGGAAAGCAGTTATTCGATCAACTTAATTTAAAATCCATCCATATTTCAATCACCCATGACAGAAATTACGCCGTAGCCCATGCCATCGCTGAAAAATAATTCCCAACCGTCACATAGTTCCCTACCTGTTGAAACGCCAACTCGCCGATTGTTATCTGCACGAATCCTATGAGTAAAAGAAAAGGACCCGCAACGAACATGAGGCATCTTCTGGAATACGCTATTGTCCGTTTCCTCATTTTTATCCTGAGGCCGCTATCCGCCGAATGTGTTTTTAATTTGGGACGTGTTCTCGGCGCTTTATCCTACCGGGCAGGAGGGAAAAGAAAAAAGATTGCCCGCATTAATCTGGACATAGCATTCGGCGATGGAAAGTCCAACAAAGAAAAACAACAGATCATCAAAAACTCATTCACTCAAATGGCTGTTTCAACGCTTCAGACTTTTTGGGTCATAAAATGCCCCGAGAGAGTGCATCAGTTAATTGAAGGGGAACCTGCCGGACTGGACACCCTCAAGCAATGCCTCGAACGCGGTAAGGGTATTTTCTTTTTGACCGCCCACTACGGAAACTGGGAGATCATGGGAATCGATCACGGCTACCGGGGAATATGCAAACTGAACTCTATTTTTCGCCGACTGGACAACCCTTATTTGGATGAACTGATCATGCAGTTCAGAACAGTTTCAGGAAATGGAGTTTTTTGCAGGGATGAATCTCCATTACGAATTGTCCGTGCGATAAAAAGAAATGAAACCGTAGCGGTCATGATGGATCAGAACACTGCCAAAGGCGGAATATTTGTGAATTTTTTTGGCACAAAAGCGGCCACCGCACGCGCGCTGGCACTGCTAAGTCACAGAACCGGAGCCGCCGTCCTCCCTCTTTTTTCATATCCGACCGACCAGGGAACCTACCGTATAGAATATGGCCCCGAACTCTCCTTGAAAAAATCTGAAGACAAGGAGCACGATGTCATTGCATGGACGCAAGCATGCGAAACTTTTATCGAACAGAAAATTCGTGATACACCGGAACCGTGGATGTGGGCTCACCGGAGATGGAAGACACGACCACCTGAAGAGCAAGGAAAAAAAATATACTGAGGGGATGTGTGACGACTAGATTTCTTCAGCAATGAGGGCTTTTAGTTCTGTGCAGAGCCTGAACACCGCTTTGGAGTGAATTTGTGAAACGCGGGATTCGGTGACATCCAATACAGCACCGATTTCTTTCATTGTCAATTCTTCATAATAATACAGAGAAATCATCAGCCGTTCTTTTTCCGGCAGGGTATCAATCGCCTGGGCAATGATTTCTTTGAGTTCATTAAGCCTGATCTGCGTCTGTGGATCGGTATCGCCTTTTCCAGCCAGACAATCGAGCAGACTCTGTTGCTCGCCTGTTTCTTTGGCAATACCCAGGCCTTCAAGGCTGAGAACCGGCATACTTTTTGTCTCGTTCAGAGTATCAAAAAACTGATCGAGACTGATGCCCATTTCTCCCGCGACCTCTTCATCTTCCGGCGGACGGCCCAGCTTCGACTGTAGTTTCTGTACTACAGAATCGACATTGGATGCTTTCTGCCTGACCGATCTTGGAACCCAGTCCATGGATCGCAATTCATCAAGAATAGCTCCGCGAACTCTAAACTCGGCATAGGTTTTAAACTTTGCGCCGCGGGTGGGATCATATTTTGTAGTCGCATCGATCAACCCCAAAACTCCAACACTGATCAGGTCGTCCACCTCAATATGCGGAGGAAGACGCATCGCGATACGATTAGCCACATACTTGATCATCGGGCTATATTGTTTGATCACCTCTTCACGGTTCTCAGTGGTAATCTCAATTTCTTCTGTGACCTGTTTGATTGCCATTTAATTATTAACCTTGAGGTTCCTTTGATTTCGCTTGACCAGGAGCTGATTCCAGCTCCTGCATGTCTTCCTCTACAAACATAACTTGATCCATTGGATTTTCTTCCTTAACAATCATTGAACTGAGAATGCTGTACGCCAGAACAGCGGTCGCTGTTCTTCATCAGTGCCAGACCGTTTTTCACCTGCCATTTTCTGAGCCAACTGATCAACGCACTGACTCACTTTAGAATATGGATATAATTCCATAAACGCTTTCTGCTGTCTTACCGCTTTAGGCACATTCGGGTCAGACAAAACATAACCAAGATATTTAATGGACACGTTTGGCAAAAATCGGTCCGTAACCGCCATCAGGTTCCTGAGTATCAGTTGAGCCTCTCTTTCTGACGCAACTGAGTTTATGATCATACGAAAATGCTTTTGTGCATGTTTTGTATGAAGGATTTTTATAAGTGCATAGACATCCGTTAGCGATGTTGGTTCGGTAGTCGCAACCAGCAAAATTTCGTGAGCGGCACTGCAAAAGTAAGTCACGTTGGTAGACACCCCCGCGCCGGTATCGAATATCAGAAAATCATACCCGCTACTGACCCGGTCCAACTCCTCCATGAGCAACACTTTTTTCTCACCATCGAGTTGGGTCAACTCCTGCAACCCGCCACCCGCTGGAAGCAACTGGATACCTGCCGGTCCATCAACAATGATTTCTTCAACACTCTTTTCACCGGATAATACATGACCAATGTGAAACTTGGGAGCCAGCCCCAGAAGGATATCAATATTATTAAGACCCAAGTCGGCATCGACAACAAGAACCCTTTTATTCATTTTGGCGAACGCATAGGCCAGGTTGGCGACGATATTTGTTTTGCCGACGCCTCCCTTTCCGCTACTGACTGCCAATACCCTTAGGGAAGAAGATTTCATTCCACTCGATACAATATTTTTTAAAGTCCTTGCCTGACCACCAGTGACCACAATATTCCCCTTAATTTATCCCTATTTCAGTTAAAAATCAAACTAATTGCCTTATTACGACCTGTAATTTCAATATCTTCCGAAACTCTCTGACCCGTGGTAAAATACGAGAGTGGAAGGCGACTGCGCAAAGCAAAGTTCAACATCGCACCGTAATTCAAGCCTTCATCGAGCCTGGTGAACAAAACACGATTAATACCAAACGGTGAAAACTGCTTGTAGGACTCAATAGAGCAAGTAGTGAAACAAGAAACATCCAACCCTTTTTCCAGTTCATGACCCAGTTCCTTGAATTAAGGTTTGCATTTGATCTCAAGCGTCAAACTTTCGTCAATAAATCACTATAAGACAATACTTTGCAAGCGCCGTACCAAAACGGGGTTTTTCAGAAAAAGATTTGTTTTCTGGGATAGGTAAAAAGTAGGGAAATATTTTGAATAACCTAAAACGAAAAGCATAAGCGAAGGTTCCCTTTATGTCCGCAAGATATGCAATAAAAGCAGGGTCGAGTGCAAGGCACTCGAACAAGAGGATGATTTTCTCATCAGGATGATATTGAAGAAAACCCAATGATAAATCAGGTAAGAGACTGCACTCTTTCTATTGGGGTAACGATATTGGTGAGGCGTACGCCAAATTTCTCGTTGACGACCACAACTTCACCCCGCGCGACCAGTTTGTTGTTTACCAGAACTTCCAGCGGCTCACCCACGAGTTTGGTCAACTCAATAACCGACCCCTGGCCCAACTGAAGTAAATCGTTGATCAACATTTTACTTCGGCCCAGTTCAACAGTCACGGTCAGGGGAATATCGAGAATGAGGTCCAGGCTTTTGGTATCTACCTTTTCCCCGCCAGACATCTCATCCATTCCGTCGAGACCACCTTCTTCACCACCAATATCTTCCAGTTCTTCTAACGACTCGAAATCCTGATTTTCTTCTTCCATGGGTTTATCCTTCCCTTTCTATAACTTCCGTTACCTGGACAGCTTTCGTTACCCTCGACACACCAGGGAATCCTGTAACCTTTGGAATTCCTTTAAACTTTGGAATTCCTTCCACTTTAATGTTCAGAGGGTCTGTAACGTCATTACCAAGCATTATTGTGTCCCCAACCTTAAATTCGAGTAAACGGTCCGGGGTGATTTCTGAAACTCCCAGTTCCGCGACCATCTCCACTTCCGTCTGCAACAACTCGGTGCGCAAACGACGAACCCAAACCTGATCGATTTCCATCTCTTCAGACTGGAACTGTGCTTTGAGTTTTGGAATGATCGGTTCAATCGCGGCGTAAGGAAGGCATATCGTGATTGACCCGGAAATATTTTCAAGCTCAATATCAAAAAGAATAACCAGCACGATATCTGTTGGAGGAACGATAGCCGCAAACTGCGGATTCACTTCCGAACGCACATAGTTCGTGGAAACTGCATGAACAGGTTCCCAGGCTTTTTCCAAATCCTCCAAGGCACTTAACACCACATTTTTTGTCATCCTGATTTCTATGGCGCTGAAATCACGTCCCGTTATTTTTGCTTCCTGCGAACCTGTGCCGCCAAAAAAAGTATCAACAATTGCGAACACCAGTTTACTTTCCACGACCATCAATCCATGACCGTGCAAAGGTTCCATTCTGAAAATATGAAGACTGGATGGAACTGGAAGAGAGCGCAAAAACTCGCCGAACTTGATCGTATCAGTAGATACCGTGCTGACATCAGCCGCTTTCCTCAACATACTGGAAAACGTATTACGGAACAGGCGAGAAAACATCTGATTGATAATGTTCAGAGTAGGAAGCCGACCGTGAATATTTTTTTCCTGACTTGTCAGATCGTAGGGAGTAACCCCCGAAACCTCTTCAGCCTGATTGGTTTCAGTTTCGACCCCTCCCTCGCTGACACCTCTTAATAACGCGTCAACTTCTCCCTGTGATAAAACTTCACCCATCGACATCCCTATAGTTGGTCCAAAAAAAAATAATCAGAACATATCTCTCAATAATGAAGCTTCAATTATTGAATTATGAACTCTATAAAATACGCACCCTTAACATGAGTGATCTTGACCATAGGTGACTTTTGCTCTTCGCCCCCTTCGGCGGCCCCTAACTCCTTAATAAGTCCAGATCTTCTGCCATTAATTGTCTTCCAATGAAAAAAGGAGGTCAAGGACGATTCCGGCGGATGAAACAACTAAAAACCACTCAAACTCAAGAAAACCTGAAGTAAATCCCTGAATTTCTATGAGCTAACTGTTAATACCCCTAATAAAGCAAAGGGTGTGCCAATAGCCATTATGCGACCAAATAAAACATAACCCTTTATATTTAAACACCCTAAATTAAATCCGCTGTCTACAAAAGCATCAAGAAAAGCCGTTTTGAGGCGGTAAAAATGTCACTCTTTTGACGATTTAATCAAAACAGTTCATTCCACCGACCATCACTTCTTTTCGGAAGACACCGGGAAATCCTTCATTATATTTATCCACCATTTATCATAATGCCCTATTTTATTGCACCACCCCTTTGCTTTGCTTTTTTTCCTAGCAAATTCCATCAAACCTTCAAGGATTTTGTAGACACTATTTTATGGCACACAATCTAAAGCACCTTAAAATTCAATAAGTTACCAGAATATTATTCTATCTTTTTCGCATTATTGAGGATTGGTACGGGAATTGAAAAACATAACGTTAAGACGGCGGTGTACGGAGACAAGTCCGTCAGCCAGAATTTGTCTATTCTGGTTCACACTTCATTTTTACATTTTAGACCCTTGATAAATTTTAACTAGGAGTTGAGGTTCATGACTATTGGTATTCCTGATTTTCAATCGCTGTTCAAAAACAAGATTCCTCAAATAATGACCTCTCTCTTGGTCCTGTTGATCGCTTTGGCGCCCATCCCCGCATTGGCCGAAGAGGCACCTGCTTTAAATTCAGGTGACACCGCGTGGATGCTGACAGCCACAGCCCTGGTGCTGTTTATGACCATTCCGGGTTTGTCATTATTTTATGCGGGCATGGTTCGTAGTAAAAACGTGTTGTCTGTTTTAATGCAATGTTTCGCCATCACCTCATTGATGACCGTGTTGTGGGCAGTTTACGCTTACAGCATAGCGTTTGGTGGCGATGGAGCTTTTTGGGGCGGTCTGGATAAAATGTTCCTAAAGGGAGTCGGAGTCGACTCTCTAAGCGGGACCATTCCAGAAACCGTATTCATGACATTTCAAATGACCTTCGCCATCATCACCCCGGCGCTGATTGTTGGGGCATTTGCCGAGCGTATGAAATTTTCTGCAATGCTGGTCTTCATGGCTATCTGGGTGACTATCGTCTACGCTCCCATATGCCATTGGGTATGGGGTGGCGGTGGCTGGTTGGGTAATAAAGGAATACTCGATTTTGCCGGCGGCACGGTCGTCCACATAAATGCGGGTATGGCAGGCTTGGTGGCCTGCATCATGCTCGGCAAACGTAGCGGATACCCCACGACTGCAATGCCTCCACACAACCTTGGCTTAACCCTCATGGGTGCTTCAATGCTATGGGTAGGATGGTTCGGGTTCAATGCAGGGAGTGAGTTAGCGGCAGATGGGGTCGCGGGAATGGCCATGGCGGTGACACAAATCGCAACCGCAGGCGCCGCGTTGGCATGGATGATGATTGAATGGATGACCCACGGCAAACCCAGCGTATTGGGAATTGCTTCCGGAGCAGTATCTGGACTGGTTGCTATCACACCCGCTTCAGGAGCGGTAGGTCCCATGGGCGCTCTCGCCATAGGCCTGGCCGCGGGAGCAATCTGTTTTTTCTCAGCCACAACCTTGAAACGAGCCCTGGGGTATGACGATTCTCTGGACGTATTCGGTATCCATGCAGTGGGCGGCATTGTTGGTGCCGTCTTAACCGGTGTGTTCTGTGCCGAAAGTCTTGGTGGCGCGGGCTTCGGCGGTGATATCACCAGCATCGGTGGTCAGGTCATGGTCCAATGCACCGGCGTCTTCGCCACAGTGGTTTACACCGGTGTGGTCAGCGCCATCATCCTGAAAGTCCTTGATGGCATCATGGGTCTGCGCGTTACAGAAGATGAGGAAAACGAAGGCCTGGATCTCGCTAGCCATAATGAGCGTGGTTACATTATCTAAGAATGGCCGACGAGTTGGGGCAAGCTTCGGGGGTCGAGGCCTGATTTGATGGTCGTTCCCCGACCGTCGGCTTTTTGTTTCCTTGTCCGCCAGCCAGCAGTGTTACGCCGCAGGTGATCAAACTCTGGCCAAGGCAATGGTTTTATATGAGCTTTACTGTTGACATTTGATGCACTTTGCTCTACTTTGTTCGGGCTAATTAGTTCTTTATAATCAGGCGTTTTGCTTGTATACGGTCTCGCTTCGTAGATGCGGGTTTCGTTGGCGCCGATTTCACTTCAGTGGACGCGGGTTCCATTTTAACTAACAGGGGGAGAATTGAAGATGGGTAAAATTTTTAAAAGTTTAGCACTTGCTGTGGTTTGCATATTCCTTCTCAAAGGACCTGCGTCAGCGGAAGACACTTTGCTATTGTTTAAAGATATTGAGGTGCATGGTTTTGCTTCCACATCATACAACTATAATTTTGAGAACCCCGCAACCCCGACTAACGGCAACAGCCAAAACCGCGTTTATGACCGGGACGCCAATACATTCAAATTTGACAATGGAGAACTGGTGCTTGTTAAAGAAACTCCCAAGGTAGGTGATGTCGGATTCAGGACCGACCTGAATTTCGGTAGTAG
>CAJWQP010000022.1 GCA_913045445.1 uncultured Nitrospina sp.
CGTCTACACGGTCAGTCGTGGTGCGGACAACCGGGTATTTAACCGGACCATCCCAAGCTGCGGTGGTCAGGTTTTTAAGTTGTACTTCGCGTTGCGGAGAACGCGTCCAACGGATTGATCCACCATGCGGGTGATGAGAATGGAACACCTCACCGCCGCCATGAATCAAGCGAAACTTTGCCGGGTCGCCCAGGTACGAACGAGGAATCGTCGTAGGAGCATCACCAAAAGTATAGGAACTGTAGGACAGTGATTCATCTTCATAATGAAACTTCTTGTCCTGCTGAGCCAGGTTGTTGATACCAAATGGCTCAGAACGGTAGTTCATCGCACGAGCCGAAGGACGATAAGCGTCTGTCAGTGGATCGCGCTGTGGAATCATCTCTCCAAAGCGATTAAGAGGACGGAAAGATTCATCACCGATTTCGTGATAGAACAGAACAAACTCACGAAAGTCTCTGGCGTCGTCGTTAGCAACCATAATTTCCCAGCCGCTTTTAACTGGCTTGGCATCCCATGGATCATAATATTTTGAACCTTTAGGCTCAACAATGAATGCTCCAATCAGGCCAAGAGCAGAAGGATCACGACCAGCATGACTCATAATCATGTGACTGCCTTCCTGCTCATCAACCGGGATCATCCATTCGAAATCCTGGGACTCAGCAGATGCAACAATCGCCCCCTTAGAAGCGGCTGATGCTGGCAATCCAGATGAACTGATGATCATTGCCGATCCGTTAACCTGGAATCCGGCATCTTCATCTTCAACTTTGTTTGTGAAATGGATGCGAAGACAGTCGCCCTGGTTGGCGCGCAAAACGAGAGGCTGAATAGCATCGCCCTGCAATCCGCTGGAGACAGCTCCCGGATCAATATCGCTTTCACGGGCTTTAGCGTTTTTCGCTTCTTCTGCCCTGACCTTGCTGATGTCCTGGTCAAGGACGTACATGTAACCTGGGTAATAGTCGCCCCACTGATTCAACGTAATTTCCACGTTGATGCTGGTGACATTGTACTTTTTAACGGGAGCGTTACTCGGACAATGAGCGCCTTTGCTAACTGATGTTGCCCCTGCTTCAGAAGGCCCAAGCAGATAGCTCTGGCCTAATTGATGCGCGGACCAGGAGTCGTGGAACCCGCCGCCTGAAGAAGCAGGACTGGCATGTTCCTGGATTTTATCCTGCAACCGCCCCATCAACTTCATGAACGTGTTGTTCAGGCGGTCCTGGCGGCCTTCCATGCCGCCCATCATTTCTTCGTATTCTACCTGGGTTTCAAGCTTGTTCAACCAGGCTGGGCGTTCATGCCCTATTTTTTCGTCAATGTCAGCCGTGGTAGCACCAGCATTCGTTACCAGCCCAAAACTCAGGACCATGGTAAGAACCACCAGCGCGTACCACAACGTCCACCCCTTTGTAACGCGATGTAACATGTTGGGTACCTCCCTTTGGTTGGTCAAAATAACCTAAAATTTTTACCTATTGTTTGTAAAACCCCTTTGTAACTTTCGGTAAAGCTCTTTTGCAATCCACATTGCAAAATCTTGTAAAACCCTTTTGTAAAAACTCTGTATTTAAAAAATCCAATGAACAATATGTCCATTGAATCACAGCTAAATTTTGACGGGGAAATCTACCACCTTTAATATTACTGCACAAGTGCCAAATGAAATTTTTCTTTATTTCTCTGAACCAGCATGTGTGCAAAGCCTCCGCTCGAAACTGAATCCAGAATATCTTTAAATTCAGTAGCCGTTGCAACCGTCCTGCCATTAACAGCCTCAATGCGGTCCCCAGCCCGTAATCCTTCCTGTTCTGCGGTAGAACCTGGGTATACCTTTGAAACAACAACCCCATTACCATTATTCACGTTTTCAACCTCCAGCCCTAAAGAAGGCTCACTTGGGTCAGGCAGGATTTTTTTAACCACCTTATCGCGTTTTCGTTTTTGATCCTCAAGCTGAACGGACACAACTTCTCGTTTGCCATCACGAAGAATATCCAGGCTCACCGTTTGTCCAGGTGAAAAAGATCCAATCAGTCTAATCATTCTACTCGGAGTGTCGACATCTGCCCCGCCAATTTTCAGAATTATATCTCCGATGCGAAGCCCGGCCTGATGTGCCGGGTCACCTTCGAAAACAGAGTTAATCATAACCCCCTCACCTGCTTTTACATTTGACTGTCGCGCGATTTCCCGGGTCACTTCTTCTATCCCAACTCCCAACCAACCGCGCTGAACTTCACCGAACTGCAACAGCTCAGCGACCACCTTGCGTACAATATTTGCGGGAATGGCAAACCCGATGCTTTGTGCATAATTGATAATTGCCGTGTTAATGCCAATCACATCACCGTTGATATTGAGCAACGGCCCACCGCTGTTTCCTGGATTTATGGAAGTGTCTGTTTGAATAAAATCCTCGTAGCGGGACAAGTTTACGTTCTCCCTGTTCAATCCACTGATAATTCCAAAGGTCAGCGTATCGTTCAGTCCATATGGGTTACCCACAGCCACCGCAAATTGTCCGATCTTAAGTTTTGCCGAGTCACCAAATGTTGCCGCTGGCAAAGGCTTGTCAATGTCGATCTGAACCACGGCAATATCTGTATCTTCATCCGTTCCCAAAACCGTCCCCACCTTTTCCTCACCACCCAGCAGTGTGACCTTGATTTTCCCCGAGCCTCTGACAACATGATTATTGGTAACAATAATACCCTTAACGCCATCGATGATAACTCCAGAACCCGCGCCGGCTGGCGCCCCGGAATCATCACCCTGCCGCCTGATTGAAGGCGAAGGGGGCACGTAAGCCGAAAGACTCACAACTGAGGGTCTCACCTTATCCGCAAGGGAAACCAAAGCCTCCTCCATTTGCGCAAGAAGACCTGATCCGGTTGAACCGGCCAGAGCAGTTCCCTTGGATGCCGTTATAAACCACAGCGCAAAAAAGAACACTCTCAGTACGAAGTAAGAATGGGTTTTGATTGATTGAAATACTATGGTCATTTGAATGACTTTGCAGGTCGGCAAAGGAATTAACCGTTTCTTCCGTTTCGCAGATATTTCCTTGATTTACGAAACAGTTCGTGAAAAAGTGAAAGGTAAATAAGGATGAGGAACTTTATATAGAAAAGGGGATTCTGTCAAGAAAAAAGCCTCAGCTAAAATCCTTATTTTTTAGGCATTTGAACCTGATTTTAAAGTTTTTACCGCCTTCAAAAATACTTTGCTTTCGTAGTCTTTTTTTTCGTAAATGGAGACGTTATAGGCCATGAATTTCAATGAGTTCGAATCAAAATCCGCCCAGGAAATCCTGCAGTGGGTTATCGGTGAATACGGTCAGCGGGCGGGATTGGCTTCCAGTTTCGGCATGGAGGACATGGTCCTGATCGACATTCTGGCAAAGCTGGATGGCGAAATCACCCTGTTCACTTTGGACACAGGCCGCTTGCATGAGGAAACCTATGAAGTGATGGAACGGGCACGATCAAAATACGGGATCACCATACAAACCTATTTTCCGGATAAGGGAGATGCGGAGTGCCTTTTGCGTGACAAAGGATTTTTCTCTTTCCGTGAAAGCGTGGACAACAGAAAAGAGTGCTGTGCCATTCGCAAAATAGAACCTCTCAACAGAGCGCTGGCCGGTCTTGATGCCTGGGTCACAGGTCTGCGCCGCGAACAAAATGTAACTCGCACCGATGTTCAAAAAGTCGCGGAAGACAGCGACCGTCCATCAATGGTCAAAATCAATCCGCTGGCCGACTGGTCTCTGGACAAGATGGAAGAATACATCAAAACCAACAACGTTCCAATCAACGCTCTGCACAAAAAAAATTTTCCGAGCATTGGATGCGCCCCCTGCACACGCTCGGTAGAACCCGGGCAAGACCTTCGGTCAGGAAGGTGGTGGTGGGAAAACCCGGAACACAAGGAATGCGGACTGCACCGAAGACCCGAATAAAATACTAATACAATAGCGACATTAAAATACGATTAATGTTCGCAGGGCCATGGTGAATGAACACGGAAAATCTCATCAACAAAACCCGTCTCCATGTGGAAAAAGAAATGACCGGTGATGGATCGGGTCACGACTGGTGGCATGTTTTTCGTGTCTGGTCGATTGCACGCAAGCTGGGTCAAGCTGAGAGAGCGGACCCGGCAACGGTTGAACTCTCGGCCCTGCTCCACGATATAGCGGACTGGAAATTTAACGACGGCGATGACTCGGCAGGCCCCAAACAAGCGGATGAGTGGTTACGCGCAAACTCTGCCGAACCAAAATTAATTGACGATGTATGTGAAATCATATCAACGCTGTCATTCAAAGGGGCGGGAGTGGCGACTCCCATGCGAACGATTGAAGGCAAAGTCGTGCAGGATGCTGACCGTCTGGATGCCATAGGAGCTGTGGGAATAGCTCGAACATTTGCTTACGGTGGCCATAAAAACCGCTTGATGTACCATCCCGATGAATCACCTGTCCTGCATCAAAGCTTTGACGACTACAAGAAAAATACCGGGCATACGATCAACCACTTCCACGAAAAACTTTTATTACTCAAAGATCGAATGAATACCGATTCGGCAAAAAGAGTGGCTGAGAAACGGCACCTGTTCATGGAAGACTACCTGGACCAGTTTTTCAAGGAATGGAATGGCAATGCCTGACAAACATTCCAATAAATGTATGAATGGTACTATAGGCATCTGGCACATCTTACCAGCAACCACACGGGGGCTATTTTTGATGCCTGGCGCATCTTCCAGCAAAACTATACGAGGGCTATTTTAAATGGATGACGATACTCATAAAGCGGCGGAACTTATTCGCAACGCCAAGCGGGCCTTGTTTCTTACCAGCGCCGGGATGAGTGCCGACTCCAACATCCCCACATTCAGAGATAAGTATGGATACTGGAGAAATTTCCCCCCGTTCAAAGAAAAAAACCTGGAGGCGCAAGACCTGGCAAGTCCATGGGCATTCCGCAACGAACTTCCTCACGCATGGGCCTTCTACGAATGGCGGCGGCAAAATGCAGATGAAAATGTACCGCATGAAGGCTATGGCACCATTAACAAGTGGATGAAAGATCATTTGGAAGATGGATTCATTCACACCACCAATACCGATGGCTATCATCTGCGTTCGGGTTGTCCTGCCGACAGGGTATTGGAAGTGCACGGATCGATGTGGAGACTCCAATGCCTCGATGTCTGTTCGCACCAGTACTGGCACGAAGAATCTGTCCCCCTGTGCAAACTGGACCGGGAAAGCATGAAGGCGTCCAACTACCCAACCTGTTCCCGGTGCAAAGGAATCGCACGCCCCCACATCCTGATGTTTGGCGACATGGAATACACCGGGCATTCCGAGCAAGAGGAAAATTTTCGCGACTTCATACGAAGGGGAGTTGACTTGGTAATATTGATAGGTAGTTCCGGAGCGGTTCCCACGAATGACTATACGGCCCTTCAACTCAAAAATAACGGCGCGAAACTCATCAACATAAACCCGGACCCGTCAACGAACGACATCGCCCAATCGGAAATTTTTCTCACACTCAAAAGCGAGGAAGCCCTGGTTAAACTTGATCAAGTCGCTTTTGACGAATAACCCTCTGTTCGCTGGTCCTGCAAAGTACGAGTTACTGAACCAATATCAGTTTTCCGAAATGTTTATGATTTTCGAATTCACGGTGAGCTTGCGCCGCTTCGCAAAGTGGAAAAGTTTTATGAACTGGCACAACAACATCCCGCGTTTCTATTAAAGAAATCGCTTCGTTCCAGACCGCCTGCATCTTTTGTGGGTCGGCAAGATTTCTCAACACCACATAGCCATGAATCTTCAACTGATGAAACCGAAATGAACTCGAAACTGTAAATTCATTTCCCCCAAGGTTGCCATATCCAACATAGGTCCCCTCACCGCTCAGCAAGGACAAGAGCTGAGTTGCCGTTTCGCCTCCTATCGGATCAAAGATGTAATCGACACCCTCCGAACCTGCAAGTTGAGCGACCTTTTCTTTTAATCGCACGGGATCGCTGGCTACAACGACCTCACCCCCAAGTTCTACAATAGCCGATTTCTTTTCGCCTGATCGAGTGGTCGCTATCACCCGCAGACCTCTTCTCTTTGCAATCTGAACTGCCGCTATCCCGACCGAACCTGAGCAAGCTGTAACAACAACTGTCCCGGACTCGGGCAAAGGGGAATGGATGACCATGGAATCGTAGGTAGTGAGAATCGCCATGGGCACTGCCGCCGCCTCCCTAAAATCGAGTCCTTCTGGCAATTTCAAAACACATTCCTCTGGCACCGCAATTTTTTCGGCGTAGCACCCTTGCTCCTCCTGGGTATACGCCTTGACATACAAAAGGGCAACCCGGTCACCGGGACTGAGACGTTGCACACCCTTACCTGCCTTCTCAACCACTCCGGCACATTCAGAACCAAGACAGAATCCATTTTGAATTTCAACCGGCCAGTCGCCATTTCTAATCATCACCTCAGACCAGTTGAGGCCGGTCGCCCGAATGTCAATGAGCACCTCACCATCCTCGATATCTGGCTCCTTGACTTCCAATATCTCAAGAACTTCTGGTCCACCTGTCCGCTTCAAGACAATTTTTTTCATGATTGAATTCCTCATTCACCCGGTCTGGAGTATGGAACATCAATCATACAATTTAACATTCCTATCGCAATAAAAATATAGTATGCTTTTTTCAAATAATTATTCCCTTTAATTGCTTCACCCGTCCATGAGTTTCAGACGGAAGAGGAGGATTCAAATGCGGATTGCGGTTGCGACCTTTATCTTGTTTTTTATCAGTAATATCCCGGCTCATGCCGGTTGTAGTAAAAAAGATATCTGCGGCATGCTTGGTAAAATGAACCATTTCGACATTCTTAATAAATGTCCCGGTTCAGGCCCTTTACTGGCAGAGTGTAAAAAATCCAGCGAAAAGACCATAGAAGACTTGCCTCCAGCGGAGTTTATTGACAACGGAGATGGAACCGTAACGGACACAACCAACAAACTGGTGTGGATCAAAAAAGGCAAGCAGGATAAAGATGGGAAACTTCATAAAGTCTCCCTCAAGGAAGCGAAAAAAATAGCGCAAGCCGCCAGTGACGGTGGACGGGCCGACTGGCGCATCCCCTCTCTGCCGGAATTGAAAACCCTGCTTTACTCCGAACGAGTTAAAAATGCCGGCGGAAAAAAAGCATGGATCAATCCCATTTTTGATGACGGCGTTGGACATTACTATTGGTCGAGCACAACCTGCGACCAGGTATCGATCATCACCGACCGCTATCAGAAAAAGATTTGCCAGCAGGGAGAATCGGCCGCATGGCTGGTCCATTTCAACATCAACGCGGTGTTCTGGCACCACATCAAGGCCGAAAACTACCACGTCTGGCTGGTGGCGAATGCAGAGTAGACCCCACCTGCCAGCTGAGTCATACATCGTCACGGTCTTAGCCACAGCATCCAAATGCATTCTCTCCTACCTGTTCAGATTCAAAAGTAGATAAAAAGTTTGACTTTGATGCCATGGCGCAGGACCTGTTTAAAGGCAAGATCCAGCACACCACCCACCGCAAATCCGTGAATATTTCCCGGTTTTTATATATGATAAATATCATGGCATTCCCTTGGGTATCTTCTGGATGAAAACTCCATGGCAAACATAAAACATCTTGGCGAGTTTGGACTGATTGAACGTTTTCGCTCGCAACTCAAAACTCGTTCACCACGAGTAATAAAAGGTATTGGTGATGATTGCGCCGTTTTCTCCAGCAAACAAGACACACTACAGTTGATATCCACTGACGCGCTTGTTGAATCGGTCCATTTCGATTTAAAGACAATTTCGGCTGAGCAGTTGGGACGTAAAGCGCTCACTGTAAATATAAGCGATATTGCGGCTATGGGGGGAACTCCCTATCTGGCTGTAATTTCGCTGGGACTACCTCAATCCACCTCCACCCGGTTTCTAGATGAATTTTATTCTGGACTGCAATCGGTTTGCAAAGATTACAAGATAGAACTGGCGGGCGGTGACACGGTCGCATCGCCTCAACAGTTGTTCATCAACATATCTATCCTGGGCGAAGCTCGAAAAGACAGGGTCTTCACTCGAACTGGAGCGAGACCGGGCAACCAGATATTTGTCACCGGGACGTTGGCAGATTCTGCCATGGGTCTGCAACTGCTTAAGACAAGAAAGATAAAGTCAGTCTCATCCAAACACTGCCGTGCGCTGATCCAGAAACATCTGGAACCCATCCCGCGGATAAAAGAATCGACCCTGCTGGCCAAATCAAAATTGCAGGTGACTTCAATGATTGATTTGAGTGATGGACTCGTGCAGGATTTGAGTCACCTCTGCGGTAATGATAAACTGGGTGCTGAACTGTATGAAGCTAAGTTACCGTTTTCTCAGGCATTGAAGAATGTTTGTCAGCAAAAGGAATATGACCCCACTGACTGGGTCCTTCAGGGTGGAGAAGATTATGAATTGCTGTTTACAATAAGGCAGGAAGATGTTAAAAAATTAAATAGCCTGTTTTTAAAGGCTGATGCCCCTGTTTCGCATATAGGGGAAATCACCAGTTTTCCAGGGAAATTAGTTCTGAACAAGATAAACGGTCGCAAAAAATTTTTAAAAGCATCGACTGGATTCAATCACTTCAAGCGTAGTCAACGGAGTTAACCTTGTCGCCTGAATTAGAATCTACCTGCCCGATGACTCACGATAACACATCCGCAAAACAGGCGCCGGTCATACTGGGAGCCGACTGACACTTTGGACGAATCTATATTACCGCGCATTCTTCTATTAGCCGTACTTCTCATCTTCTCGGCCTTTTTTTCTGCCTGCGAGGCCGCCTTTTTCTCTCTCAGTTCGCTTCAACTGAACGAACTCAAAGACAAAAAGGGCCGCTGGGGACTGGTAGTCAACAATCTGCTCGAAAAACCTAGAGAACTGCTGATCACCATTTACATCGGCAACGAGCTGATCAATATAGCGGTATCTATTATAACGACCTCTATTTTCATCCACCTGTTTGGCCATATCGGGGTGGGAATCGCGATAGGCGTGGGAACTTTTCTCCTGCTTGTGTTTGGAGAAATCATACCTAAAAGCCTATCGATGAGGTTTCCGCAAACTTATGCCTTGTCCGCCGCCTATCCTCTGAGGCTGTTCTTTGCTTTCGTTCAACCCGTCCAGGAATTTCTTACGTCAATCGCCGAAAAGTTCATCACCATGATAGGGGTCACCTTCAGCAAGCCCGTGGAAACAGCGATAACTGATGAAGAGTTCCGCACCATGGTGCAAATAGGAGAAGGCGATGGTGTGATTGATTCGGAAGAAAGCGAACTGATCCATAACGTGATCGAATTTGGGGAAACGACGGCAGGGGAAGTCATGACACCTAAAATCGATATGTTCACTCTATCGATCGATGACAAAATGGAAGATATCCTGCCGCGTATTGTTGAAAATTTTTATGCTCGTGTCCCGGTCTATGATGAGGACGAAGAAAATATAGCCGGGGTACTGTTCACCAAGGATCTTAATCGGCTGAAACACCTGCCACCTGAAAAGTTCAGCCTCAAGAGTATATTGCGCCCCATACTCTCCATTCCTCAATCAAAAAAAATCAAGGAGCTGTTGCAGGAATTTAAAAAACGAAAACGGCATATGGCCGTAGTTCTGGACGAATACGGCAGTCTTTCCGGTCTGGTAACTCTGGAGGATATACTGGAGGAGCTTGTTGGCGAAATTGACAGTGAAATGCGACTGGAAGAGAAACCTCTGGTTGAACTCGGCGAAAATAAATACCGTCTGGTAGCCACCTACCCTATCTCCGAATTCAATGAATATTTTAAAACCCAGCTTCCCGAAGAAGATTATGAAACAGTGGGCGGCCTGGTGTTCGGATTGTTTGGCAGGATACCACGTTCAGGGGAAATGATCGCGCACGACAATTATAAATTCCGCATTGAAAAAATGAAGGGCGCTCGAATATTAAATCTTCATCTCACCATTATGAAGTCGGATAGCAACGGTGAAAAAGAAGAAAAACCAGCGGCGACATAAATGGAACTGTCCACCACATTAATACTGATTAGCCTGTTCATCCTCATGGAAGCATTTTTCTCGGGATCGGAAATAGGGATGATCGCTATCAACAGGATCAAAATGAAGCAGAAAGCGGACGAAGGAAATTCTTCCGCAACTCTCGTCCTTAATTTACTGAACACACCAGAAAAATTATTCGCTACCACATCGCTGGGAACAAACTTTGCCGTTGTTTCAAGCACCTCTATTTTTACAGCCTATATGGTGACACATATGGGAGAACAGGGTGAACTATGGGCAATGGTCATCCTTTCGCCCATCATCCTGTTTGCAGGTGAAATCGTTCCAAAAATGATCCTGCAAAACCGCGCCGACACTCTAATGCCCATCTTTGTCAGGCCACTTCATCTCAGCCTGAGCATATTTTCCCCCATCATTCGTTTTTTCACCAATATTTCCGGCTTTCTCACCAAAAGATTAATGCGCCTTCCTGATGATGATGGCAAGTCATTCAGCCGCGACCAGATTTTGCAAGTGCTGAGTCTGGATTCGCAAACGATCGAACTGGATGCCATCGAACGAACCATGATCCACAAGATTTTTAATTTCGGCGAAATTACGGTAGAGCAATGTATGGTCCCCCTCGTGCAACTCACCGCTATCCCGGATGATTCAACCCTGGAAGAAGCGCACCAACTGGCAGTAGATACGGGGTATTCAAGGTTACCTATCTTTCATGAAAGAATGCACAACATTATAGGTATCCTCAACACCTTTGATCTATTGAACCAGCCAACAGACGATTCATCATTATCGCACCTTGTGCGCCCCGCTCATTACGTTCCGCCCAACAAAAAAATTGACGACTTGCTCAATGAACTTCAGCAAGGAGGTTTGCACATGGCCATCGTGGTTGATGAATACGGGGGGTGCATAGGTATCACAACCGTTGAGGATCTGCTTGAAGAAATTGTAGGCGAGATAGAAGACGAATATGATAAACCGGAACAACAATTCAAGCCCTACACGGGAAACGGCTATCTCATTGACGGGGAAATGGAAATCGATGCTATCAACGAAACCATAAAACTCGACCTGCCCACAGGGGACTATGAAACTCTGGCGGGACTGCTCCTTGACCGGATGGAAACTATTCCTCAGCCGGGGGAGCAGGTCATCGTCAACAACATTCGACTCACCGTAAAAGAAACAAGCCGACGCAAAGTTCAATCAGTCATCGCCATGAAAATTATCCCGCAAAAAGACACCGATCCGCCAGCATCCACTGAGGAGACAACGGACTCTCAGGCCCCCCTCTAGGAATTTCCATTTGCCGCGAAGGAGGAGGTCCCTTCAAATCCCCCGCACTCTTTCCAACTCCTGATAGGCTTCCATAATTTCCAGAAACTTCAGATGTGCTTCCTGCGCCTGCTCTTCTCCCAGATGTGCCGCTTTATCCGGATGATATTGCATTACCCGCTGACGGTATGCATTTTTTATCTCAATGTTTGTTGCATCAGAGGGTATCTCTAAAATGGTATAGGGTGTTTTCAGGGCTTCCAGGCAATACTTGTCGCGAAGCGAATCATGAAGCTCATACGATAACTTGAGGAAACCCGCCAACCGATTGAGTTCTTTTTGCACGTCATCCGTTAAGTCCCCTTCAACCAACGCCACCTGATAGGCCAATGCCAGCAATAGTGAAGTGTAATGATTACGACAAACTTTGCAGTATTGACTGACAATCGGCTCGAGGTCAGGACGTACCCTCTGTGTTTCATCAACCACCTTGTCAATAAAACCCAACTCGGCATCAGAATAATTCAAGTTTTTTTTAAAAAAGTTTTTAATGATGATTCTTGATCTGGGTTTCACGGGACCACTGATCATCGCGATTTTAGTCATAACAACGGCGACACAGGTCACAAAAACCCCTTCACCATCAAGCCCCGGAAGGCTCTTACGAATTTTCTGCTGAAGTTTTTTGCCTAAAAAATGTTGTAACGCGCCGCCGATAACAGCTCCCATAGGGCCTCCCCGTAAAAACCCCATTCCGGCACCAAGCATCCACGACATTCGATTATCCTCTCTAACAAATTCAAATACGAAACAACAATCACCTCAAGGCCTGCGACTTCCATAGCACATCAAACGGATACCGTGACAAACAAATCGGGCTCATGATATGATTCTTGCCTGTTTTAACAGGAAGGCCGGAGTTATTCAAGATCATGTTTCGAGTAGCTGGTCTCATAAAAATCCAAATCATCAGGACCGGGAGATGCTTTATGGTTAAACACATAGTAATGTTTAAATTGCTGGAGAAAAACGAAACCAATATAGAGAAGATTGTCAACGCACTGAAGAGCCTTGAGGAAAATATAGATGTTCTTCGTTCGGTAGAAATCGGGGTGGACTATGCCGAATCTGAAAGAAGCTACGATATAGTATTGACCACAGAATTTGATGACCGGGAAGGGCTCAAAGCATATGGTCCTCACCCAAACCACCTTCCGGTAGTAGAAATTATACGCCCGCTTTGCTCAGCTTCAGTGGTCGTAGATTATGAGATTTGACCACAGAATCATACGAACAGTACTCTTAAAACCATGGCCTGGCCTTAGCATACTCAACATAACTAACTATTTTTAAAGGGATATCTCCATTTATCTCGAAACGACGAAATAAATACTTGTACTTCAACATCTGGTTTGATAAAGTTTCCGGCAATTTTCAAATAGTATCTTGAATACTATTTGTCATTTAGGAAACGCAGTAATTCGCCAGTCAGTCTTTCTCGGGGCGGATGTTCATATAGCCTATCGAATCATCTGCGATTCGAATCAGGCAGACCTATTTAATTGCCTGAGGGCATTTGAATATGAGGTTGCTTTACAACAGGCCCAAAACTTTAACAAAGGAGATTTTGGGGTGGCTACTAAAAAAAAATCAAAAAAGAAAAAGTCTGTGGGAAGGAAAGCATCATCCAGAAAAAAATCTGCACCCAAGTCTAAAGCTCGTTCTAAAGTAAAAGCTAAATCAAAGGCAAAAGCTAAAACTAAATCAAAGGCGAAAACCAAAACAAAACCTAAGGCTAAAGCCAAGCCTAAAGCCAAAACTAAATCAAAGGCGAAAACCAAAATAAAACCTAAGGCTAAAGCCAAGCCTAAAGCCAAAACTAAATCAAAGGCGAAAACCAAAATAAAACCTAAGGCTAAAGCCAAAGTAAAATCTAAAACTAAAGCCAAGACGGCGCTCAAACCAAAAACAAAAGCCAAGAGTTCAAAAAAGGCTACAAGCAAACCAAAGCAAGTCAAGCTTAACCCTACCACGTTAAAAATTCGCGACCAACTGCTCCGCAATCAAACGGAACTGCTCAATATAATTCAATCGAGCCAATCCATAGAACGCAACTCGGCGGAAATGAATTTCAGCAATGAAATCGATATGGCATCGAGTCTGGAAGGAAGGGAAATGATGTTCCAACTCACCAGTCGTGACAGGAACGAGCTTAAAATGATCAAGGAAGCGCTTTACAAAATCGAAACCGGCACCTACGGTATCTGCGAATCGTGTTCGAAGAAGATAAGTGCCAAGCGTTTACAAATATTACCGTTGTCTATCCTTTGCATTGACTGCAAGGAATCTATGGAACACACCTGATAAGTTGCCACTGTTTTATTTTCCGTGACACTTTTTGAATTTTTTTCCACTGCCGCAATGGCAGGGATCGTTTCTTCCCACCTTTTTTTCATCCCGTCGCACGGTTACAGGTGTGGACTCTTCGTCGCTTGCCCCCCTGTGTTCAATCAGTTCTTGTGACTGTTGTTGCTCTGATTCGGGAATCTCAGAACCTTGCTCGATCTTTACCTTGAACAGGTATTCAACAACGCCTTCGCGAATATGGTGCATCATTCCGCTGAACATTTCGAATCCTTCTTTCTTATACTCCGTCAGTGGGTTTTTCTGCGCATAACCACGCAATCCAATTCCGTCTTTGAGATGATCCATACCCAGCAGGTGATCCTTCCATAAATTATCAACGACCTGGAGCATAATCATCTTCTCAAACTGACGCATCATACCTTTATCTAATCCTTCTCCTTTTCTTGCGTAATAATCACGCAGGGAGTCCATAATGGTATCGTGTAGTTTTTCGCGGTCGCAATCATCTAAAGCAACATTTAGACGGCCGTCAATTTCAAGAATTCCGTCCTCTTTCTTAATAATGGTAACCGCAAACAGCCTCTCCATATATTCATTGAGACCTTCGATATCCCACTCTTCAGGATAAACTTTTGCTGGAGCAATATCTTCGAGAATGCCATCAACCAACTCTTCAACCATTTCCAGAAGCATGTCAGAAAGGTCGTCACCCGTAAGAATTTCCCTTCGCAGGTCGTAGAACACTTCGCGTTGTTTATTCATAACGTCGTCGTATTCCAGTAAATGCTTACGAATATCAAAGTTGTGGGCTTCGACTTTCTTCTGGGCATTGGCAACAGCTTTACTGACCATGGGATGTTCAATCGGCTGTCCGTTTTCCATACCAAGCTTGGCCATCAGGCCGGATATTCGCTCTGAACCAAATATCCTCATCAAGTCGTCTTCAAGCGACAGATAGAAGCGTGACGAACCTGCATCACCCTGCCTTCCCGAGCGCCCTCTCAACTGATTATCAATTCGACGGCTTTCATGCCTCTCTGTCCCTATGATGTGAAGACCTCCCAAGTCTGCAACGCCTTCACCCAAAACAATATCTGTCCCCCTGCCCGCCATGTTGGTAGCGATGGTCACGCCACCATTCTGACCGGCCTGAGCTATGATTTCAGCTTCTTTTTCATGATGTTTGGCATTAAGAACATTATGCTTGATGCCATATTTTTTCAGGTAGCGACCGAGTAGTTCTGACTTTTCTATGGATATTGTGCCAACCAGTACCGGTTGCCCCGACTCATTACATTCTCTAATTTCATCAATGAGAGCCTCAAACTTTTCCTGTTCCGTTCGGTAGATAAGATCAGCGCAGTCCTCGCGAACCATCTCCATATTAGTGGGAGCAACAACAACCTCCAGATTGTAAATTGAACTGAACTCTGCGGCTTCGGTATCGGCCGTACCCGTCATCCCTGAAAGCTTGTCGTACATGCGAAAATAATTCTGGAAAGTGATGCTGGCAAGGGTCTGGTTTTCATTCTCAATATTCACCCCTTCTTTCGCCTCAAGCGCCTGGTGAAGTCCATCACTATATCTTCTTCCTGACATCATTCGCCCCGTGAACTCATCGATGATAACAACCTCACCATCTTTGACCACATAGTCCACTTCATTTTTAAACAGGGCGTGGGCTTTCAACGCCTGTTGCACACAATGGAGAATCTCTATATTTCCCGGGTCGTACAGATTGTCAATATTCAGGAGTTTTTCTACCGTTGCGATACCATCGTCGTTCAAGGCCGCAGTTTTACTTTTTTCTTCAATTTGATAGTCTTTTTCTTTACGTAACTTTGGGATGATCGCATTGGCTTCATAGTATTTTGAAGTGGACTCCTCTGCAGGCCCTGAAATAATAAGCGGTGTCCTGGCTTCATCTATGAGAATGGAGTCAACTTCATCAATGATGGCAAAATTAAGTTCTCTTTGAACAAACTGCTCGGAAGAGAATTTCATATTGTCACGAAGGTAGTCGAACCCAAATTCGTTGTTGGTTCCATAGGTCACATCACAGCCGTACGCTTCTTTTCTTTCTTCCTCAGGCATGTCGTGATAAATCCGCCCTACCGTGAGCCCCAAAAACTTATAAATAGCTCCCATCCACTCACTGTCTCTCTTGGCAAGGTAATCATTGACGGTAACAACATGGACACCTTTTCCCGTCAACGCATTCAGATAAACAGGAAGGGTCGCGACAAGCGTTTTACCTTCACCTGTTTTCATCTCAGCGATCTTGCCTTCATGTAAAACCACTCCGCCAATAAATTGAACATCAAAATGACGCATGTTGAGAATGCGAAGTCCCGTTTCCCTCACCACCGCAAAAGCTTCAGGCAGAAGATCATCCATCGTTTCGCCTTCCTTTAGTCTGGACTTAAACTCATCGGTTTTCTGGCGAAGCTCATCGTCACTGAGTTGCTGAATCGAACTCTCAAAAGAATTTGCCTGGTCGGCGAAAACGCGAATGCGCTTAACCTCCCGATCATTCCTCGTTCCAAATACCTTTTTTATTAAACTGACTACCATTTTTGTTTGACCTGATATTGTGAAGTAGGTTGACTTATTTTACGCAAACTTGAAACGGATTGGTACAAAAACGCAAGTCCTCAAAACCCCTCTATGGATACACGAAAAGGCACCGTATCCTTCGGGAAATGATTTTTAAGAGATGGATAATTAACGGATGGCCCGGGGGAAATTGATGGGAAGCCTGAGATCAGCTCTCAAACCTGAGAAACTAATCCTCCAGGATATAATTTTTAGGATTCATGGGTACGCCGTTCAGGAGGACTTCGTAATGCAAGTGGGGACCTGTACTCCGTCCAGTGCTACCCACCAACGCAACGATCTGACCTCTTTTTACCCAGTCACCTACCTTGACCATATGCTTGGAGTTATGTCCATATCGAGTCACGAGCCCATAACCATGATCGATTTCAACCATGTTTCCATATCCATACTCGCGACCCTGCACAACCACCAACCCGTCGGCAGTCGCGCGAACGGCTGAACCAGATCGCGCGGCGATATCCCAGCCTTCATGCTTTTCCCGAAGGCCGGTGAAAGGTGATTTACGAAATCCAAAACCGGAAGTGACCCAACCTCTAGTAGGCCAGATGGAGGGGGTCGCCAGAAGCAGGGATTGTTGACTCTTGAAATAATCATCCAATTCCTGAAAACTAATCGTTTGAATTTTTGCCTGTGTTGTCAGATGACCGAGATTATTAGAAAGCTTGTCGGCTAATGAGCGCGCCTCACGTGCCAGAGAAGTCGTCAAACTATGTGAGGACAATCCATAGGATCCACCCACGCCCCAGTTTTTCGCAACGGCCTGGGGGGAATCTTCCAACGCTGTGATCACACGTAACTTTTTCTCGAACCGCTCGAGTCGAGTCATTTCAGACTCAAAGTTCTTAACCTGATGGGCAAACTTTTCAACTTGAATTTTACGGATTTTAGATTCGCGGCGAAGCTCTATTAACTCCGCTTCGTCGCCAACCAACTGGAAATATCTTTGGGATAGATATGTGGAGGAACCCGCTATTCCAACAAGCAACACAAGAATCGCGCCAATACTTGCGCGAAACCAACGTTTTGGGACCTGAATTCGCTTAAGGGAACCTGTCGATCCTGGAAAAACGACGATGGTATAAACGTCTTTATTCACCCGACCTCCTAAAAGATAAAATCCTATTTATTCAAAGCAACCACGCTAATCCTAACTATATCACAAGGTTATGTCAACCCTAAATACCTTTAAATATAAGGAGAAAGCCCATTAATACACCCCTGTTTTCCCCCTGATCGGCGCTAATCGTACGGAATAAAAGTGTATCTCACTTAATACGATCCAGCCGCTCCTTCGCCTGAAGATGCAGTGGATTAAGCGCCAACACCTGATTAAAGTATTTTATGGCATTTTGGGCTTCGCCCTTTTCTTCATATAAAAGGCCCAAGCTGAAATATATAGGAACTAATCCCTCTTGATGCCTGATATGCTTATAAACGGTTTCTATCTCCATAAACTTGACGATAGCATCATTCAATCGACCCTCTTCATACAGCCTGAAACCCGCTTGCCGCAAGTTTCTACCAACTGCCATGCCATACCCCCGGACCAGGTCTGACGAACCCTGCTCCAGATATGAATCATAATCCGCAATAATCAGGCCCGGATCCCCCATCGCTTTATAGATTGTTTCTAAATTGCGATAAAACATAGGTTCTTTTGGGTTGATGCGAATGGCTCCCCGCACCATGTCCGCCGCTGAGGTGTATGATTTTTGACGCGACAGTATCGCTCCTTTATTATTTAGTGCCAAAGAATTATTAGCATCCAACTCCAATGCTCGATTAAATAATCGCTCCGCTCCCGGCATGTCATCTTTCAGATAGTGAACATAGCCTGATCCATAGAGCGCTGAACTGGAACCTGGATTGTCCGCCAAAAAATTTTCAATCCATCCTTCAGCTTCGTCCAGCTTCTTCATATTTTCATACGCTCGCACCATGCCGCGAAACGCATATCCGCCCTCCCTCCCTTCTTCAATCAACGATTGAAAAAGTTGCAGGGCTTCCTCGTTGAGGGATTGACTGAGCAAAAACTCCCCTTTCTTAATTGGCGGCAATGTTGAAGGATCAAAATGATTATGCGGCTGTGAATAAACTAATGAGGGAACGCATAAGAGAATTGCGACTGCCATCTCCAGGACTGATCTTCTGATAAATGGATAACGAAAAAAAATAGCGAAAGGCATGGCAAATGCTCAAAAGGAAGGATGACTATATGCGATTACTCTGAAAAATCTTCCTCCTCATCGGAAGTTCCCTCTTCACCAGGAGCAAGGTTGTAAAACCGTGTGTACTGGTTTTCAAATTTCAGTCTGACGTCTCCGGTAGGACCGTTACGTTGTTTGCGGATCAGAATTTCTGCGACTCCCACATCAGCAGTATCTGGGTTGTAAACTTCATCACGATAGATGAAAGCCACCACATCCGCATCCTGCTCAATGGAACCTGATTCTCGCAAGTCGGAGAGCATCGGTCGTTTATCAGTTCGACTCTCAACGGCGCGGCTGAGCTGAGATAACGCCAGGATGGGAACATTTATTTCTTTAGCCAAACTTTTTAGTCCACGAGAAATTTCGGAAACTTCCAACTGGCGGCTTTCGGTTTTTCCACGGCTTTGCATCAGTTGCAGGTAATCAACAATAATGAGTCCCAAAGGATGTTCCGCCGCAAGTCTTCTGGACCTTGCCCGCACATCCAGTGAAGATAATGCGGGAGAATCGTCGATGAAGAGTTTGGCATTGGAAAGTCGTTCCCCTGCCTGTGACAGGCGCGGCCAATCGCTACTCGCAAGGTACCCGGTGCGAAGTTTACTTGAATTGACACGAGCTTCTGCACACAGCATTCGCATTCCCAATTGATCTTTGGACATTTCCAGGCTGAACATTGCCGTAGCAATATTTGCGTGAAGACTGGCATAACGGGCAATATCCAGAGCCAGGCTGGTTTTCCCCATACTCGGTCGCGCGGCGAGGATGATGAGGTCAGAAGGTTGAAACCCCGCTGTCTTGTTATCGAGATCGAGAAATCCTGTAGGAACCCCGGTCACCATACCGGGCTGACCAACCAGTTTTTCTATGGATTTAAAATTATCTTTAACAACTTCTTTAAGAGGGAAGAAACTGCGCCGGGTTCGTTTCTCAGAAATCTCAAATATCGATTTCTCGGCCTGATCCAGAATCTCTTCGACACTGTCCGATTCACCATAGCTGTTGGTGACGATTTCAGTCGCGGTGTGAATCAGGTCTCGTAATATCTTTTTTTCGCGGACTATTTTAGCGTGGTGGGTAACTGCGGTGGAGGTAGGAACGAAATCCTCTAACTGACTCAGGTAATTGATGCCGCCGATGGATTCGAGTTCGTTATTCTGGCGCATGCGGTCAGCCAGCCCCAGAATGTCTATGGGTTCATTGGCCTCAAACGAAATCCGCATGTTCCTGAAAACTGTCTGATGCGCGGCCTTATAAAAATCTGCTTCATCCAGAATTTCCAAAGCTTTGGACAAAGCGTCCTCAGCCTTGAAACACGCGCCAATGACGCTTTGTTCCGCCTCCAGATGATAGGGAGGGAGCTTGTCCAATGAAATTTGGCTGACGGCCTGGGCCATATTCTGGACCTTTGTTAACTGTTAAGGAATCCTCTGAAACCCGTCCAGCCTACCATATAAAACTCTAATGAGCCTGTCCAGAGCTAAGCGTGGGAGAGGATAGGATTCATTTATATAGAGTCGCAGGCTCTTTTTAGAGGTGCCCTCAAGAAGCTGTCTCTTCCTCAGTTGACTCGGGAGCCTTGTCTGCTTCAGGCGCCTTTTCTGCTACGGGCTCTTCAGCGACCACCGTAATTTTGATTGTCGCGGTGACTTCAGGATGAAGCTTGACCGAAACCTCAAATTCGCCCAAAGATTTGATTGGCTCTTTGAGTTGTATCTTTCGCCGGTCCAGCTCAATTCCCTGGCCTCTGAGACTTTCTGAAATTTCCTGCGTGGTTACGGTTCCGAAAAGTTTGCCGTTGTCACCCGCTTTTTTCTTGAAAGTACAAATGGCTTTTGCAATTTCCAGTGCCTGGGCATCGGCACCGACTTTAATCTTTTTCAGCCGACCCTGAACAATACTTTTCTGATGATTAAACTGCTTCAGGTTTTTAGGTGTCGCGAGAAGCGCCTTGCCATTGGGAATAAGGAAGTTCCTTCCAAACCCGTCTTTAACTTCAACCTCGTCACCACAATTCCCCAAGCCCTGAACATCTTCTTTCAATAACAATTTCATAACCCTGTTTCACTCCTTCTTAATATCTGCTGATACGATAAAATATTTTTAGTTTCCATGAATCTGACCGCTTAAAGCCGGATCAATTATTCCGGGCTTTGCTCCTGCCTTGTCCGAACTTTCCTCATATCCATCCAGGTGTCAAAAACTCCCAATCCCATCGCGCCCCCTATCAAAAGAGGCTGAAAAACTATGACAAAAAATATAAGAATCCAGAAAAATACTGGAACATTCCTCGATTCCAGGAAATAAATAAGAATCGCCAGTCCTTGAAAAAAATAGACGACCAGAACCAAAAGAAACAGGTTTATCCCAACGACACCTAAAGTCCCGTCCGCTAAAAAACACAAAGCGCCTGAACCGATGAACACCCACACGGTTTGATCGGGTACCGCCCACTCTGAAAATCGTGCCGGATGAAACAGGCCCGAACCGTAAATGCGTCCCCATAAAAACCGGGCCGCGTAGTAGTTGATCACTGCTGTGATAAAAGTTCCGATAATAATGAGCGACGGAAAAGACTGCGCCAACACTCCAGAAGTCCTATCAGTAAATTCCTGCATCGCCTTAAGGTCTTCGGGTTTATCACCCATCCCTTTAAGGGCTTCCATGGACTGCTTAAAGTGCCCATCTATCTGCTGTTGAAAAAACTCTGTCAGCGTTGACTCGCGATCAGTGAATATGAAAAACAGCAGAATGATCGAAAGCGATGCCGAAAACAACGTGCTGAATAGAATACATTTATCAAACGGCAACCTGAACCGGATGGTCTCTGCCATCACCCCTGCGAGAACAGCGTATTCAGTAAAAAATAAAACCGCCTGTTTCGGCCCCATCAAGGTGAACATCACCCCGAATACCAAGGCCAGAAGTATGACTCCCGGACGACGACCCGACTGAACATAAATAAAAATCAAGGGAACCGGAATCAGGACCCCGACTAACACCCCCAACGGAGGATAAAACATGACCACCAGCAACGCGACTAGAATAGCCGCTATCGGAAGCAGTGCCTTCTGTGGTTGAAACTGCTCAGTCACTGCGTCAGCGTTCTACCGTAAACGGGAGCAAGGCTATGTTCCTGGCCCTCTTGATCGCGGTGGTCAATTGCCGTTGATGCTTGGCACAGTTTCCGGAAATTCTTGACGGAACTATTTTCCCTCGTTCAGAAACCAGGGGTTTTAGTACTTTAATATCGTAAAACTCTATGTAGTCTATTTTTTCAGTACAGAACCGACAAATCTTGTGCGCGAAAAACGATTTCTTTCTGGTGTTTCTAGCTGTTTTATTTCCTTGAGCCATTTTTTTCCTGATTACATTAAAGGTTATTTTTAAAGAGCGTCTCTTACAGGAGAACACCCAAATTTTATTGTTCCTGTTAAAAAGGTACGTCGTCTTCAGCTGAGGCCGGAGGCTGTCCGCCTGACGATCCGCCCTGCGAATCACCACGGGACCCCAAAAACTGCACGGTGTTGGCTACCACGTCCAGCTTGTTTCGCTTCTGACCGTCACTTTCCCAGCTTGAAAACTGCAGGCGTCCTTCAACAAAAACGGGACGACCCTTACTGAGATATTCGGCGCAGTTTTCTCCCTGCTTGCCCCAAACGGTTATATCAACAAAACAGACGTCTTCTTTCCAATCATCTCCCTGCTTGAACTTGCGATTAACAGCAAGACCAAAACTCGTTACAGCCGAACCGTTGGCCGTGTATCTCAGCTCTGGGTCACGAGTCAAATTCCCCATCAACATCACTTTATTAAAACTGGCCATAATTCAATTCATCCTGTTTTTAGAAATTCGATTAAGCCTTCGGCACAGCTAATCTGACCTAATCTTCTACAACCTCTTTAACCTTTGCTGTCTTTGCCGAGCCGTTGTCTTCTTTGGTCTCAGATTTTTCATCTTCAGCTTCAAAATCGCGGCTCATCGCCCTTGTCAGTTCTTTCTCTTCCAGGCGAATAACAAGATATTTCAGGACAAGATCGTACAGTTTATAGTCATTTTCCAGACTGGAAACCGCACTGCCCTCGCATGTATGATAAATGTTAAGGTAGTAGCCGAAACGGCTTTTCTTGACCCGATAGGCCAAACGCTTCTTGCCCCATTTTTCTACTTTAAGACAAGCGCCTTTGTATTTGGTCAGAAACTCAGTTACTTTTTCAAGCGCCTGATCGACCTGGGCTTCATCAAGGTCGGGTTTAAGAATAAGGATACTCTGGTAGGATCTCAAGGCTTTCCTCCTCATGGGTTTAATGATAGCCCCAGCCATGCAAGACTGAAGCGAGGGGATAATAATAAGCTGGATATACTGACATAGACAAAAAATAAAATCAAGGGGATTTAAAGTACCCTCACACAGGGACAAATTACTGGCTTTTATCTAAGAGGTAGTTGTGTACGCCATTCTTTATCAAACAATTGCCAAAACCCAGCCAGCCTCACGACTGGCTCTGATCTGCCTCCTGCTAACAGGAGTGCCCGCCCTGGGCGGGTGTGGCATGGAATTGCCCGCGCCGCCGCCCGACCTGTTCCACAAGTTCAACTCGATCAAGACAGGCCTGGGGCCAGCCGATTTACTCTCTGTCGACCTGAACCTCGATGGTCATGTCGATCTCGTTTCCGCCAATACACTGGAAAATTCCCTGACCATTCTACTGGGAAAAGGCGATGGTGTTTTTAAAGAGCCACGAACTTTCAAGGTGGCCGCGGAACCAACGACCCTCGCCACGGGAGATGTCAATGGCGATGGGATCCCCGACCTGCTGACCAACGCTCGCGGAGCCGAACAGTTCACCGTCCTCCTCGGCTACGGTAATGGATCGTTCCGCAAACTTCCGGGCGTGCGAACGGGAAAAGTTCCGCTCGCAATCATTCCCGGTGATTTCAATGGTGACGGCAAACTTGATGCGGCAGTCACCCTCACCTTCGACAAAATGGAAATTTTCCTGGGAACGGGCGATGGAACTTTCAAAAAAGGGGACTCGTATTCGACCGGGTCACGATCCTTTTCCGGAATCGCAGGTGATTTCGATAGAGACGGCAATGCAGACATCGCATTAGCCGCCAGCAGTTCCAACTCCAGCGCGATCCGTCTATTTGAAGGCAATGGCGATGGAACATTTTCCAATCCCTTAGCAATCGCGAAAAACCTCGCCCCTCTCGCGCTGATCAAAAAGGATATGAACAGCGATGGACTGCCGGACCTCATCTTCACCTCCGCCCAAGGGGATAATATGTACATGATGATTGCGCGGGGTGATGGAACTTTTGCCAAGGAAATCGCTTTTGCCGGTGGTGGCGGACCCATCGCGCTGACAGCGGGCCATTTCAATTCCGATGACCAGGTGGATATCGCAGTCGCCAATTCGCGTAGCAGTAATTTTTCATTGATCGTGAGGAAGGCCGATGGATCGTTCCACTATCCCACCCGCGACTACGTGGTCGATGGCGGCACGCCACTCACAATCACCAGCGGCGACTACAATAATGATGGCATGACCGACATCGCCGTCTCCGGCAACGCAAAAAACATCATCGAAGTCTACCTACAACGCAGAACATTACGATAATGTAGTTGCCCAATTTAACGGAGTCGAGGTATAGAGTCCTCAATCACCTATTGGGCGGGCATTGAGCGATTTTAAAAGAGCCCATAAATGGGCAAGCTACAAATTCAGGGCGACATTATTATCCCCACCCCCTCATCCCAGCCTTCTCCCACAAGGGGAGAAGTGGGTAGTTTTTCTTCCGGGCTTGGCGGCCTTTGCGGTGGTCATTACCCGCCCCTGAGGGCCGGGCATCAGTCCCAGTAGGCCCCAAAGGGCCAACAGGGACTGGACAGTTAATTCTCGCTGAATTGCGGGACGAAGTTCAGCTTGCGCCATTTGTTGAAATAGTAATTTATTCCGCCATCGCGGGTTGGATAAATCTTCGCGTACTTCTCTCCTGATCCATCTGCATCGGGTTCCACGATCACGATTTTCTTGTCCAGTAACTGGGTGGCTTTTTTTACATAGAGGAATGTATAGGGCTGGTCGCGCGCTATCATCTGATGAAGTTGATGCGTCATTTTGATTTGCTCTTTCTTGTCGTACTCCTGACGGATGCGGACGATCAATCTATCCGCTTCCTCATTTTCATATCCAACAAAGTTCAGCTGGCGTTTCCCTGTCTGACTGGAATGCCATATCTGATAAAGATCGGGATCAATCCCCATACTCCATCCAAGAACGACCGCATCGAAGTTGTGCGTGTTTACAAAATCCTTGAGAAATACCGCCCACTCGAATATCTGGGTATTGCATTTGATGCCCAACTCCAGCCATCCGTTTTGCGCGATGGTCAGAATATTTTTACGGATGGGGTTGCCCGCGTTGGTGATGAGGTTGAACTCGAAAACTTGCCCGTCCTTTTCAAGGAATCCTTCGGCGTTCTTGTGCCAGCCCAGTCCGTTCAAAATAGCAAGCGCTCCTGCGGGATCATAAGGCAGAGGCTTGACCTGCTGATCGTACCAGTCGGTCATTTTCGCGTAGGGCCCGGTCACCCGCTCCCCTTCCCCGTAGAGAACGTATTCGATGATCTGTTCCACATCGATAGCCATGCCCAGGGCTTTGCGCACTTCGGTGGATTTAAAAAGCGGGTTCCTCATATTGTAGCCGATGTAAGCAAAGAAGTAGCCGAGGCTGGAGAAGCTCTGATATTTTTCCTCTTTCCTGAAACGGGCCACCTGATGCGGCTGAACGCTGTAATTGTCAACCGCTCCGGCGTAGAACTCCATTTCCTGAGTGAGCGCGTCGGGAATGATGCGCATGATGTATTCCTGATATTCCGGCGGCCCTTCCCAGTAATCATCGTTTCTCTTAAGTCGGATGAGTTCATCGGATTTCCAGTCGGCGAACTTGAAAGGTCCGGTGCCTATCGGGTTGCGATTAAACTGGCTATCGCGGATGGTGAAATTCTCCGGATCGCTATTCTGGCTGAGCGCTTCCTGTTTCAACACCCCGGCATTGAGAAGGTGCTCCGGCAGAATACCCATGAACCAGGAATTAATCGCTGGCGAAAATAAACGCTTATAGGTAAAGCGTATTTTATGAGGGCCCAAGGCCTCTGCAGATTTCACTGGTTCATAATCTGATCGCCGGGGAGATGCCGTTTTGATATCCATGATAGACCTATAAGTGAACAGAACATCGCCCGAGTCGAATTCGTGACCGTCATGGAATCGCACGCCGCGTCTTAAATCGAAATCGATGACCGGGTTGTGCTCTGTCACTTGCAGGATTTCGGCAAAATGCGGTTTCAGCCGTTCGCGCTGATCGGGATTCCCGGCGTAAATAAAATCCTCGTAAGGAAATGACGAAAAATAATCATCACCGATCAATTTTTGAATCGGATTAAAAAAGTCCTGATCAACGCGAGCGAGTACAAATTTAATTCGGTCGGGTAGTTGCAGGGTGTAGGGAGCAGATTCCATACGCGGCCGACCGTTGAGCAGTTCGGGCGAACCATCACTGCCAGGAACAGGTACCTGAACCGTACCTTGAACGGTCTTCCCCGGAATCACCTCAAGCGATTTAATATTCGCCGACCACTTATGGTTTTCCTCTAACGACTGCCTGAGGTAATCCACCCAATCAGCGGTGACCGGGGAAGACTTCGCAATGCCTTTGATGCGGTGTCGAGGGTCAACAGCCAGAAAAGCTTCCTCCGTCTGAGTCCATGAAGTCGCCAGGCGGGGACGGTACTCAAGTTTGTCATCCAGAGAAATCAAACCGTCAAAAACCAGATTTTCTATGGAACTGCTGGTCGAATCTGCGCTGATAACCGGGTTGAGCATTTCCGCATCGGCGGCAGAACCGTGGATGTATTTTTTGAGACGTTCAGGATTGCCTGCAGCCTGCTTATCGTAGGTGGGAACCCAGAAAAAGGACTGGGCAAGGAAAAAGATGAGAAGCAGTGGGAAAAATATTAGAATCCGTTTGACAAACATGTTGAAATCATAGCAAATTGGCGAGTGCAGGACCAAAATAATTAGCGTTTTACCCAAAGTGGGCCACTCACTTTTTCAAATGGATGATTTTCAGATAAAACAAATAGTTGGCAAGTAGTATCCCACTCAAATATTTTTCTTGACTTGAGGGAGAATTATTTTTATACAGTTCTTTAAATCAAGGAATTTGGGCTGTGTTTAGTCCGGTGTAATGAAGCCTTGAAAAATTGAAATAGCACAGGAACCGGGTAGACCCCTTAAAAATAAGAATTCAGTTTCAAAAAGTTTAATATTTCATAACTAATAAAAAAAGGAAACAACAATGGCTACAATCATTACCGATGAGTGTATTAACTGTGGCGTCTGCGAGCCAGAATGTCCTAACGGAGCAATTACCGAGGGAGAAGACTTCTACGAAATTGATGCCGACCTATGCACGGAATGTGTTGGCTTCCATGGCGAAGAGGCATGTCAGGAAGTTTGCCCTGTCGACTGCTGTGTCCCAGACGAAGACAATCGAGAATCAGAAGAGGAGCTTTTGGTAAAGGCGGGGAAAATCCACGCAGACCAGGAGTTCCCTGCATTGGATGACTTGACAGCAGAAACCTCACTGTTCAGGAATCCAAATCGAAAAAACGCTAATCTGTGATCCGTTAAGAACTGCTATCAACAAGGCGGCCCTTACGCACTGCTTGGTGCGTGCGGGCCGCTTTTTTTGTCAGCAGAATGACCGCTTGACAAATTCCAGAAAACCTATAATCTTACCTATCCGCTTGAGTCAAAACGAGTGGCGGTTAAAAACAGAATCGATGCGGGGTGGAGCAGCCTGGTAGCTCGTTGGGCTCATAACCCAAAGGTCGTCAGTTCAAATCTGGCCCCCGCTACCAAATAAAACAAGCACTTATGGGTTACGACCTGTAGGTGCTTTTTGGTTTTTGTCCGCTTTCTCTTTATTATTTCTGGTTAAAGTTTAGACCAAACACCCCATGAGCTATTCTTCAAAAAGAACACTTTACTAACTGTTGCACTTACGAGTTGTGTTTGGCGTCAACTGAATGTGGACCAACTGAGTTAAAAAGCTAAGAGATACTTT
>CAJWQP010000023.1 GCA_913045445.1 uncultured Nitrospina sp.
GTTTCGATTCCCAGTTGTTGGGCCATTTTTGCCGCGCTTTCTGGCATGAACGGATAAACAAGTAAAGAGATTACACGAAGGCATTCCGCGGCGTTATACATGACGGTGGCGAGACGTTGTTTGCCATCCTCAGACTTGACAAGATTCCAGGGACCACTCTTGTCTATGTATTTGTTCGTGGTGTCTACCAGCACCCAGATACGTTCCAGAATTTTGTTGTAAGCCAGTTCGTTGTAAAGTTTGTGTACCTCGTCGATGCCATTGTGGAATTCTTCTTTCAGGTCGGCATCTTCATCAGGGTTGGTTGGTTCCGGCACGATGCGGTCGTGATATCTCTTCATCATACTAATGGTACGGTTTAATAGGTTCCCCAGATTGTTTGCCAGATCGCTGTTGACTCTGCCGATCAAAGCCTTGTGTGAGAAGTCGCCATCCATTCCAAAAGGCACTTCACGCAGGAGGAAATAGCGTATGGCATCGACACCAAACTGATCTGCGAGGTGATTGGGTTCCACCACGTTACCGATGGATTTAGACATCTTTTGTCCGTTTACCGTCCACCATCCATGTGCGAAAAGATTGAGCGCCGGGTCGAGTCCGATAGCCTTTAGCATGGTGGACCAGTAAACAGCATGTGTTGTCAGAATATCTTTTCCCAACAAGTGATGGTTGGCTGGCCAGAATCCGCTTTTCTTGACATCGTCCAATGAACCATGGGCGGTAATATAATTTATGAGGGCATCGAACCAGACATAAGTTACATAGTCTTCATCAAAGGGCAGAGGAATTCCCCAAGGCAGTCTTTCTTTCGGGCGCGAGATGCACAGGTCGCCAAGAGGTTTATCGAGAAAACCCAGAACTTCGTTACGGCGCGATGTCGGTTGTATGAATTCATCATTTGACTTTATATGTTCCTTCAGCCAGTTCTGATACTGCCCCATTTTGAAAAAATAATTATGCTCCTTGATTTTGTCCACCTTGCGTCCGCATTCCGGGCAATTCCCTTTGACGAGGTCTTTTTCCGTCCAGAACCTTTCATCGGGCATGCAGTACCAGCCTTCGTAGCTATCCTTGTAAATTTCATTCCGGTCAAAGAGTTGTTGCAGAATATCGCGGACCAGGGTTTTATGTCGTTTCTCAGTGGTGCGGATAAAATCGTCGTTGGAAATATTGAACCGGGTCCAAAGCTCCTTGAACCGTTTGTGAAGTTTGTCGACATGCTCTTGCGGCTCGACACCCAGTTCTTTTGCCGCTTGAAGGACTTTTTGTCCATGCTCGTCTGTTCCCGTGAGGAAGGACACCTCATATCCTTCGAGTCTTTTATAGCGAGCGACCACATCGGCGGCAATGGTGGTATAGGCGTGTCCGATGTGCGGCACATCGTTTACATAATAAATAGGGGTTGTTAGAAAAAACTTTTTTCCTGATGTTTCCATGTTGAAGAATACCGTTTCTATATTTTGGTTTATAAGAAAAGGCAAATGCCGTTTCCAGGGAGTGCAAAACAGCTATTCCGGCCGGGATAGCTGGATTCGCGGCTCGTGAATTTCTAATTATTTCATTTTTGGTTTCATCGTTTCTTTAAGTTCTTCCATAGAATAAGTCAGTACACTTTCATCCTCAAGCCGGACAAGAACAGTTTGTCCCAGAATATCATTTTTCAGCACCCTGCCAGGGCCTTCAGGAGTTAGGACTTTCCCCCCATTTTTAGGCATGCCCTTGATCATTTCCTTGTAGATTTGATGTTCATATTGCAGGCAACACATTAAGCGTCCGCACACTCCAGATATCTTGCTTGGGTTGAGGGCCAGTCCCTGGTCCTTGGCCATGCGGATGGTCACTGGTGTGAATTCTTCAAGAAAGGTCGAGCAACATAGCGCTTCTCCGCAGACTCCATATCCTGTAATAGCTCTGGCCTCATCCCTCACCCCGACCTGTTTCATTTCGATGCGGTGTCTCAGGTTGGCGACCAGTTCCTTGATGAGTTGCCGGAAATCAACCCTTCCTTCGGCAGTGAAGTAAAAGATCGTTTTCTTTTGCGAAGGGAGATGCACTACCCGGCTCAAATTCATCGCCAGCTTCAGGTCCTTTATTTTTTCAATGCACAATTTCTTGGCGCGACGCTCCATCTCATATTTTCTTGTTTGCGCCTGAAAATCATTTTCGTTAGCGACCCTCAGTACTCTGGGAATTTTCCCTTTAGTCTTTCCAATGTTGGGAATTTTGTTGGAAGCGATGACACCCATTTGAATACCCTGCTGAGATTCCACCATCACTTCGGTGCCCACCTTGAGGTTAAGTTTGCCCTGGTCGTGCAGTACCGTTTTAAGGGCATCGCCAATTCGCACACCAATAAGAAACCTGGGTGTTTTAGGGTCTTGTCGAGATGGATTTGCGCTTTCTGTTGTTGCTTGATTCATTTTAAGTCTTACCTTGTGTTATGCAGCTTCACAGAAGTTAATGAGCATATTTTCCAGAGAGAGCTGGGCATTGGCATTAGACTTCAATGCCGCTTTTGTTTTTTGAACCGCATCAAACATGGCTAACAGTGCGGGCAATGACTTTTGTTGAGCCAGTGATTCCAGTTTGCGGGTCAGGTCCTTATTAAAAATCGCATTGCTTGCGCGACTTGCCTTGATCACGGCTACATCTCGCAACAGGTTTGTGAGTTCGTCAAGAACCATTTGCAGGCGGTCGGTTTTCTTAGCCCAGGTTTTGGTCCATGTGAAGGCTTTATCCATGCGTTTGAATGAAACCACAGCGATCAAGTCGATTAGCTCCTCTCTGTGTTGTGAGGTTTCCAGCAGGTCTTCCTCCAGAGCACGAGAGACCTGTCCGTTGGCGCGTCGCGATCTCAGTTCGAGTTCTTCCGGTTGAGCTTCTCCCGTTTCGCTTGCCAGATGACGCGCGATAATTTTTCGTATTGCTGAAGACGGTAACGGATAAAAACGAATTCCCTGACAGCGCGAAACAATGGTCGGTAGCAACTGATATGGATTTGAAGCGATAAGAATGATCAGCGTTTGTGAAGGCGGTTCCTCAAGAGTTTTCAAAAATGAATTAGCCGCCTGGGGATTTATGCAATCTGCGTTATTGATGATGGCTACTTTGGTCTGTCCCTGATAAGGAAGATAAGCCAGTTTTTTCTGGAGTTCGCGAACCGCGTCTATTTTCAGAACAGCAGTCCTGGCAGTGGGCGAACTTTTTTCAGGTTCCAGTATGAAAAAATCAGGGTGAGTACGCTCCTCAATTTTAAGACAGGAAGCGCACTGATCGCAACCATCCACAGGGCCGGATACTTCACAATTGAGAGCCTTGGCGAGTTCGATCGCGGCGAGTTTTTTGCCCACGCTTTCCTGGCCGTAAAACAGGTAAGAGTTTGGGATGCACTCGTTGCGAAGGGCTTTTTTAAGGATTTGCCTGGGTCGGTCCTGACCCAGAATATTATCGAATGACATGGCGATTTATTATGTTCCATCTCTTTTTCAGAATCTAAATCGAGACAGTTGTTTTCGAGTGACAGGTAAAATATTTGAAATCAAGAGCTGACGGGGGAACCCAAGGGGCGAGCCGCATTCTAAATCCCCAATGCGTTCATATTAATATACCTACTTATTATCTGCAAACGAAAAACCCGGACTGTTTGCGAGCGGCGGATGATCAGATGTTATGCCAGGACGTTTATTTTTCAATATGTTTAAAGTGTGCTGTGATCGAAAACGGACTGCAAATGACCTCGCGGGAATGCATCTTTCGTGTCGCCATGGGAAAAAGGAGAGTAAATATTGCAAATAGATTCGGTTTCTGGTAATAATTCCCACCGGGTTTGTTAAAATGTAAGGCTGTATGTTCCGATGTGTGGTTATTAAAAACCTCAACTTAAAAATACTATGGCTGTCGCAGAGAAAGCAAAACGTAGCGAAAAGCGAAAGCGTAAACCCAAGCTGATTTCAGTCATCAATGATGGTTGTACAGGTTGTGGTGGGTCTCCTATATGTCAGGAGGATTGTCCTGTTGAAAACTGCATGGTCGAAGTGGTGAATCCGGATGTTCCTCACGCCAAGCAAATTAATGTTGATCCTTTGTTGTGTATCGGTTGTAAAAAATGCACCTCTAAAGGTCCCATGGATACTTTTCTTGAAGGATGCCCATGGGATGCGATTGATATGGTTCCGCTTTCAGAGTATGAAGAGACATATGGTGAACTTCCCTATTGATTGATTTTTTCAGGTTTTTTGAGATCGGGAATTTGTATTTGCCGGGGAGGATGTTTTTCGATCAAGTGGCCTGAAATTTTTTGTAATATCGCTGGTTCAAAAAGGTCAGCCGCAGGTTAAAAGCCGCTAATTCAGTGGTCTAGCCGTTAGCTTACAATAACATTGGATAAAAAAACAGATTGGGCAACCATAGTGCATTGTTTTATGGTATAAACCTTCTAATTCGTCTGAGTTTCCCACCCCCCCCAAAAAACATATGAGTCAGGGTAGCGGGTTCCGTCAGGGTATGAGTATAGCCTTCCGGCTGGGAGTTGAGATGGCGGTTGCCACTTTTCTCGGTGCGGTCATGGGGTATGCGCTCGATAGATTTTTCAATACCAAACCCTGGCTGATGGTCATTGGCTTGTTTTTTGGTGTAGCGGCAGGAGGTTTGGGAGTGTATCGGGTGGCGCAGGAAATTCAATTCACAGATAACGACAGTAACGAGGAAGATCAATAGAATGGCGTCAGATTCTCACGCGGCAGAACATACAAGTCCACTCCATCACTTTGAAGTTCACAACATCATCCCCATCCCAGAAATAGCGGGGATTGACCTGTCCATCAGTCAGGCGGTTATCGCCATGTGGATAGGAATAGCGGTTGTTTTCGGATTGTTCATGCTGATTGTGAGTCGTGGTGTGAGCCCGGTTCCAAGCAAATTACAGAGTATTGCAGAGGTGTTGCTTGAATTTGTTCGCGATATGGTGAATGAGTTTATCGGGAAGGAAGAGGGGAAGAAGTACTTTTCTTTTGTCGGTACGGTTTTTTTCTTCATCCTTGCCTGTAACCTGGTAGGGCTTATTCCCGGATCATATACTATTACCAGCCAGTTGGTGGTGACGGGCGTTTTTGCGACAGGAATTTTTTTAATGACCCTCGTTATCGGGTTTGCCAAGCATGGGGCTCATTTTCTGTCCATTCTTGTTCCTCCGGGAGTTCCCAAGATAATGATTCCCGTCATGGTTCCTATTGAGATCATCAGTATGATAGCGCGCCCGATATCGCTTTCGGTGCGGCTTTTTGCAAACATGACGGCGGGGCATACGGTTCTTGCCGTGTTGTTTGGTTTGGCGATGACTGCGCCGGGTTGGATAAGCTGGGCGCCGTTTGGATTTACTGTCATCATTAACGGACTGGAAATTGCTATTGCTTTCATTCAGGCGTATATATTTACGATCCTGACCTGTGTTTACATTGGCGATGCAGTTAAATTACATTAAAGGCAAAACCGTCGTTACGTTTTGTCTTAAGTTTCATTAACGTCTTATCAGTAAAGAGGAGAAAGAGCATGGCTTCAGAAGCAGCAGCATATTTAGGAATGGGATTGTGTGCCGCAGGTTTTTTCGGTGCCGCACTTGGGATCGCCTATATTTTTGCCAAGACTATTGAGACCGTAGGTCGACAACCAAACGCGGAAGCCAGAGTTGCGAAGTATTGCTGGATTGGGTTTGCGCTGGTTGAGGCGATCGCGCTGTATGCATTGGTAATCGCGTTCATCATCATGCCTTAGTAAAAGGCCATTGTTGAACCGGACAGGACTTCCGCTGAAACGCGGGAGGATCCAATGTAATCTTTTAACCGACTAAAAGAGTAAAGCTATGCCTCAATTTGAGCAAATAGAAGTATTCCAGTCACTCATGTTCTGGTCTGTAGTGTCTTTTATGCTTCTCTTCTTCCTGTTGAAGAAGTTTGCGTTTCCCCCGATTCTGGGTGCTTTGGAAGAGCGTGAGAAAAAAATTCGCTCTGACATTAGTGAAGCAGAAAAACTGAGACAGGAAGCGGACAGTATTAAAGCAGATTTGCAACGGGAGCTTAAAAGCGCTCATGAAAAGGCCGATACCATTGTGCAGATGGCTACTGATGAGTCTAAAAAGATTCAGGAAAAAACCGTCCAGGAGACTCAGAACAAAGTACGGCAGATGCAAAGTGATGCTGAACAGGAAATTCAAGTTTCCAGAAACAAACTGTTCAATGAAATTAGGGGTTTTGCCGCGGCCCTGACGGTTGCTTCCGCTGAAAAGATGATTAAGAAATCCTTGGACGAGGGAGACCATAAACGACTGATCGAAGAATCTATCGATGAAGTTCTTCGCGAAATGGAAAGCAAAGGGGCATAAGTCCCTGGCGTTTGTGTGGATTTGAGAGAACGTTCCCGTTGCAGGAGGACGGGGGGGGATGTTAAGAGTTATTTTAAAACGTGGTCAGGCCACGGGGTGAAAAACCCACTGGTGGGATAAGTTATGATCGAAAATGTTATTAGCAAGCGATATGCTCAGGCACTCTCAGGAAGTATCTCGGATGAGGGTATGCTCAACCGTGCATTGGAAAACCTGAAGGCCTTTGGCGATGCTTTTGAAGCAGACAGGCAACTGGAACGTTTTTTTGCGCACCCGGGGATTACCGAGAGTAAAAAGAGTGCTTTGGTGAGCGAGTTGTGTGACCGACTGCAAGCCGAGAAAGTTGTGCGTAATCTCCTGACCATGCTGACCCAGAGAAAAAAAATTTTATTCCTGAATAACATTGCTGAGTATTTCGAAGCGGTTGTTGATGAGAGGTTGAATCAAGTCAGAGTTCACGTCACATCGGCCTATCCGTTAACTAACGAGAATATGGACCAGATTAAAGCTGGCTTGCATCGGATTCTGGGGAAAACAATTTTAATTGACGCCAGTGAGGATAAATCGTTGATTGGTGGTATCCAGCTTCGAGTTGGCGATCAGGTGGCCGATGCTACTATTAAAAACAGGTTAGCTATATTGAAACGAACGATAGAAAAAGAGGAGGTAGTATAAGTGAGTTTGCGTGCGGATGAAATTAGCTCCCTTATTCAAAAACAGATCCAGGGATTCGATGAAGGTATTGAGCTTAAGGAGACGGGTCGGGTAATTTCCGTTGGGGATGGTATTGCTCGTATTCATGGCTTGGAAAATGCCATGGCAGGTGAGCTACTCTCTTTTCCAGGAAATCTAGTGGGCATGGTCTTGAACCTTGAAGAAGACAACGTTGGTGCTGTTCTTCTTGGTTTCGACAGCGATATTAAGGAAGGCGATGAAGTCAAGCGAACCGGTCGCATCATGGAGGTTCCTATTGGTCCCGAAATGGTTGGGCGTGTTGTCAACGCGTTGGGTGAGCCTATCGATGGTAAAGGCCCCATTAATGCGGAAAGGAAAGGGCCAATCGAGCGAATCGCTCCCGGCGTTATCGACCGTAAATCAGTCCATGAGCCAATGCAGACGGGCATCAAGGCCATTGACGGCATGATTCCTATCGGTCGCGGCCAGCGTGAATTGATTATTGGTGACCGCCAGACAGGAAAAACCGCTGTCGCTATCGATGCGATCATCAATCAAAAAGGGCAGAATGTTTTTTGTATCTATGTAGCGGTTGGACAAAAACGGTCCACAGTTGCGCGTGTTGTAAAGACCCTTGAAGAATACGATGCGATGAAATACACCATCGTTGTTTCCGCGTCTGCCAGTGAACCTGCGCCGATGCAGTTTATAGCTCCCTTTGCGGGATGTGCCATGGGCGAATATTTCCGTGATAACGGACAGCACGCTCTGATCGTATACGATGACCTTACTAAACAGGCCGCCGCTTATCGTCAGTTGTCCCTGCTTCTCAGGAGACCTCCCGGACGTGAAGCATATCCTGGAGACGTTTTCTTTTTACACTCAAGGCTTCTTGAGCGTTCTGCAAAAGTCAGCGATGAACTGGGAGCAGGCTCGATGACAGCGTTGCCTATTATTGAAACGCAGGCAGGTGATGTATCGGCTTATATCCCGACAAATGTTATTTCCATTACTGATGGGCAGATTTTTCTTGAGACAGACTTGTTCTTCTCAGGTGTGCGTCCCGCAATTAATGTTGGGCTTTCAGTCTCCCGTGTTGGTGGATCGGCGCAGATCAAAGCCATGAAGCAGGTTGCCGGTCAGCTCCGATTGGATCTCGCTCAGTATCGTGAGATGGCGGCTTTTGCTCAGTTCGGTAGTGATCTCGATGCGGCGACACAGGCACAGTTGTCCCGTGGTGAGCGTCTCGTCGAAATCTTGAAGCAGGATCAATACAAACCATTTTCAGTTGCGCAACAGGTGGTCTCACTGTTTGCGGGTGTTCGTGGTTTGCTCGATGACATCGAAGTAGCGGATGTCAAGAGGTTCCAGGACGGTTTGCTGAACTTTGTCGAAGAAAAACACAGGGGAATTATTGATTCCATCGAGAAAGAAAAGAAAGTCGACGAAGCAACGGAAGAAAAACTGAAAACTGTTATTGCTGAATATAAAGGATTGTTTTAAAGCTTGGCGTTTTTAGAGTCGCTTACCCTGCACGGGCAGGAGTTATATTGGTTTCGTGAGGCAAGGCTTTGACCCTGCGGAATCATCTCAGGAGAATCGCTGGTAATTAACCAGGCTATTTAGAAAACATGGCAAATCTTAAAGAAATCAAGCGCAGGATTAAGAGTGTTAAAAGCACTCAGCAGATCACCAAAGCGATGAAGCTCGTGTCTGCCTCTAAACTGCGCAGAGCGCAAGAGGCTATAATGTCGGCCCGACCCTATGCTCTTAAGATGATGGAGGTACTCAACCATCTTTCGGCCCGGTGTAATAAAGACCTGCACCCTCTTCTTGAAGAAAGGGAAGGGAGCCGTTGGCTTGTGGTGGTCATCACTGCTGATCGCGGGCTGTGTGGTGGTTTTAACGGAAGCATCATTCGTAAAGCCCATCAGGTTATAAAAGAAAACAGCGATAAAGAAATACAACTGATCACTGCTGGTAAAAAAGGTCACGCTATTTTTAAGAGTAGGGACAACAAAATATTACACGACTATTCAGGATGGACACGAGACTTTGATTATCTCAAAGCTAGTGAAATTGGCTCTACACTTGCCAATCTCTACATTGAAAAAGCAGTTGACCGTGTTTATGTCCTTTACAATGAATTTAAGTCCGTCATGCAACAGGAAGTTATCCTGGAGCAACTCCTTCCCATCGTTCCGGAAGATCTGGGTACTGGAAAGGGGAAGAAGCTGGCTGTTGATTATGTTTATGAGCCGGATGAAGAAACTATATTGGATACCCTGATTGAAAGGTATATGACCGTTGAGGTGTATCGCGCGTTTCTAGAGTCTAGTGCCAGTGAACACGGGGCGAGGATGACGGCTATGGACAGTGCCAGTCGTAACGCTGGTGATATGATTGGAAGCTTGAGCCTGACTTATAACAAAGCACGTCAGGCTTATATCACAAAAGAATTGATAGAAATCGTAAACGGGGCCGAAGCACTCAAGGCCTGATCGTAATAATGATTGTTATTGGGAGGTAGGAAGGGAATGAATAAAGGAAGTATCATTCAGGTGATGGGTCCAGTTGTGGATATCAGTTTTGACGGAGGGGAACTGCCCGCGCTTTACAACGCTATTAACCTCAAAAGTACGCAGGATGAAAATGAAACGATCGTTTGTGAAGTCGCTCTGCATCTGGGCGATAACTCAGTCCGTACCGTTTCGATGCATTCAACCGACGGATTAGTTAGAGGGCAGGAGGCGATTGATACAGGAAAACCTATTTCTGTTCCCGTAGGTGAAAAAGTATTGGGCCGAATTCTTAATGTTGTTGGCGACCCGGTTGATAAGAAACCACCTGTTGAGTCTGAAGAGAGATGGAGTATTCATCGTGATGCACCTCCTTTTGATGAGCAGGATACCGGGATGGAAATGCTTGAAACCGGGATCAAGGTTATTGATCTTCTGGAGCCTTATCTCAAAGGTGGAAAAACAGGACTGTTTGGTGGTGCGGGTGTTGGTAAAACAGTTCTCATCATGGAACTCATTCGTAATATCGGAGCGGAGCATAGTGGATACTCTGTATTCGCTGGTGTCGGTGAAAGAACCCGTGAAGGAAACGACCTCTACCACGAAATGGTTGATTCAAAAGTTATCGATAAAACAGCTCTAATTTATGGGCAGATGACTGAACCTCCGGGAGCTCGTATGCGTGTCGGCTTGACTGGTCTCACCTGTGCGGAATATTTTCGCGATGTAGGTGGTCAGGACGTTCTCCTCTTCATCGATAATATCTTCCGTTTCTCGCAAGCGGGATCTGAGGTTTCTGCTCTTCTCGGACGTATTCCTTCTGCGGTTGGGTACCAGCCTACGCTGGCTACTGAAATGGGTAACTTGCAGGAGCGCATTACTTCGACCAAGAAAGGTTCTATCACCTCGGTTCAGGCTGTTTATGTTCCTGCTGATGACTTGACCGATCCCGCTCCAGCGACAACGTTTTCGCATCTTGACGCGACCACCGTTCTCAATCGACGTATTTCTGAGCTTGGAATCTACCCTGCGGTTGATCCGCTCGACTCAACATCGCGTATTCTTGATCCGCAAGTAATAGGGGATGAACATTACAATACAGCGCGTAGTGTACAGACTGTGCTACAGCGTTACAAAGATTTGCAGGACATCATCGCAATTCTTGGAATGGAAGAGCTTTCGGAAGAAGATAAACTCACTGTTGCACGTGCGAGAAAAATTCAAAAATACCTTTCTCAGCCATTCTTCGTAGCGGAAGTATTTACCGGGTCTCCTGGAAAATACGTTAAGGTCTCAGACACTGTTGCTGGATTCAAAGAAATTCTGGACGGGCGTATGGATGATATCCCGGAACAGGCTTTCTACATGGTCGGCAATCTGGATGAAGTTTACGAAAAAGCTAAAAAACTCCAGGCTAAATAATATGGCTGCAAACAAATTGCAACTGAGTATCGTTACACCGGAAAGGCTGGTGGTGAACGAAGATGTTGATCAAGTCAATGTTCCCGGTGTGGAAGGTGACTTGGGGATTCTCTATGACCATGCTTCCATCCTGACTACAATGCGGCCCGGTCAGTTGTCCTATGAGTCAGATGGCGAAAAGGGCAGGGAGACTATTCACATGGTCGTGAGTGGCGGCTATCTGGAAGTGACCGACAATCGGGTGATTGTGCTAGCTGAAACGGCGGAATTTCTCGATCAGATCGATAAAGAACGGGCTAGAACTGCTCTGGCTAAAGCTGAAGAAGTGCTAGCAAACACCGACCTCGCCGATGATGATTTTGAAGAAGCCCAGCACAAACTCTTCCGCGCAGTCGCCCGCCTCGAAAACGCCGAAGACAACTAGCCGGTCTCTTAACTGAAGGACTGGGGAAAGTAGTCGGCACCCCGACGCAACATAATATCATCAAAGAAAGGATTGGTCCGGACGACACCTCTTCTTCCTGAGTTCAGTTTCGGTTCTTTTCTAACCTCACGCCACAGTCCTTCCTCTAAAGATGTTCTTTCAGATATCTGCCTGTGTGGGATTTTTTGGTTTTTGCAATTTCTTCCGGCGTTCCGTGAGCTAGTATTTCTCCTCCCTTGTCTCCACCCTCCGGACCCAGGTCGATGATATGGTCGGCGGTTTTGATCACGTCCATGTTATGCTCAATGATGATGACGGTATTGCCCGTGTCGACCAGCTTGGTAAGGACTTTCAATAAATGCTCAATGTCGGCGAAATGGAGCCCGGTTGTGGGTTCGTCCAGAATATAAAGGGTTCGGCCTGTACTGCGTTTGCTGAGCTCCTTGGACAGTTTCACCCTTTGCGCCTCTCCGCCAGATAATGTGGTTGCGGCTTGGCCGAGGTGGATGTAGTCGAGTCCCACATCGGCGATGGTTTTCAATTTGGTTTTTGCTGAAGGAATGTTTTGAAAAAAATCTTCCGCCTCCTCAACGGTCATTTCCAGCACATCTGCTATATTTTTTCCTTTATAGAGGATTTCCAGGGTTTCCCGGTTGAATCGTTTGCCATCGCAAACTTCGCAAGTGACGAAAACGTCTGGAAGAAAATGCATTTCTACCTTGAGCACTCCATCTCCCTGGCAGGCTTCACATCGCCCGCCTTTTACGTTGAAACTGAAGCGTCCGGGCTTATAACCGCGCATTCTTGATTCGGGGACCTGGCTGAACAGGTCACGGATTATGGTGAATACTCCGGTATAGGTTGCGGGATTCGACCGTGGGGTTCTGCCGATAGGCGACTGGTCGATGTCGATCACCTTGTCAATCAGGTGGACCCCTTCTATGGTTTTATATTTTCCGGGTTTGTCGGTCGAGTTCCAGAAATGCTGAGCCAGAGCTTTGTATAAGATGTCGATGACCAGTGTGCTTTTGCCCGACCCTGAAACTCCGGTAACGCATATCAGACTGCCGAGGGGTATCCGGAGGTTAACTTTTTTTAGATTATTTTGTTCCGCTCCTTTTATTTCTATGAATAACCCGTTGCCCTGTTTCCTGTTCGCGGGAGTGGGGATTGTCTTTCTGCCGGAGAGGTATTGTCCGGTTAAAGATTTTTTATCCTTCAGAAGTTTTTCAGGTTTTCCGGAAAAGATAATTTCTCCGCCATGGACACCCGCACCCAGTCCGATGTCGATGACATGATCGGCTGACAGGATGGTTTTTTCATCATGCTCTACTACAATGACCGTGTTTCCCAGGTCGCGGAGTTTCACGAGCGTGCTTAGAAGCCTGTCATTATCACGCTGGTGAAGTCCTATACTGGGTTCATCAAGAACGTACAATACCCCCATGAGGCTGGACCCTATTTGTGTCGCTAATCTTATGCGCTGGCTCTCGCCGCCGGACAGAGTTGCTGAGGAGCGGTTCAGAGTCAGGTATTCCAGACCAACATTGAGGAGGAATCCGAGTCGTTCATGGATTTCTTTTACAATCCGGCGAGCAATGTTGTGTTCTTGTTTAGACAAATCAAGGTTCTGAAAAAAATCATGTAGGTGGCCGATGGAGTGCCCGGTTAGTTCAACGATATTTTTATCACCAACGCGGACAGAGACACCTTCTTTGGTCAGTCGCGTACCATTACACAGGGAGCAGGGCAGGGTCCGCATAAATTTGGCGATGTCTTCTCGTGCCGCTGATGATTCTGTTTCGTGGTATCGCCGTTCAAGATCGCAGATAACCCCATCGTATGTTCCTGTGTAGTGTTCCCGTTTGTTGTTACGTTCATAAATATACTTTATGGGCTCTTCACCGGACCCGTACAGAATAAGTTTTTGAGTGGCTCTGGACAGGCTTTTAAAGGGAGTATTGAGTTTGAACTTGAAGTGCTTGGCGATGCTTTCCAGCATCTGATGAAAATTTATTGAGGTGCGCTTTTCCCAGGGTTTGATCGCTCCATCACGGATGGACAGGGAAGTGTCGGGCACAACGAGATCTTGATCAACGACCATCTTGGTTCCCAAACCATCGCAGGAGGGGCAGGCGCCATGCGGATTATTGAAGGAAAATAATCGCGGCTCCAGTTCGGGATAACTTATATTGCAGTAGCTACAGGCAAACTTTTCGCTGAACAAGAGTTCTTCATCTTTGCCAGCCCCTTTTAAAACGGCAACGACCAAAGTGCCCATTCCCTCTGCAAGCCCTGTTTCTACCGAGTCGGTCAATCGCTTGCCCATGTTTTCTTTAACGATCAGGCGGTCGACAACAACTTCTATTGTGTGTTTGAATTTCTTGTCTAAAACGATTTCTTCATCCAGAGGGCGGACTTCGCCATTGATTCGGACTCGCACAAAACCCTTCTTGCGTAAAAAGATCAATTCCTTTTTAAATTCTCCCTTGCGTCCACTGACGACTGGAGCGAGGATCATTATTTTTGTTTTTTCCGGAATCGATTTGATCTGATCAACTATTTGTTGAACGGTCTGAGAGGAGATTTCCCGGTCACAACCATAACAATAGATGCGGCCGATTCTTGCGTATAGAAGGCGCAGGTAGTCGTAGATTTCCGTTACTGTGCCAACGGTTGAGCGTGGATTTTTGCTAGATGTTTTTTGCTCAATAGAGATGGCAGGTGAAAGGCCTTCGATGGAATCGACATCCGGTTTTTCCATCAGTTGCAGAAACTGGCGGGCATAAGCGGAAAGCGACTCCACATATCTCCGCTGGCCTTCAGCATATATGGTATCAAACGCCAGTGTGGATTTCCCTGATCCACTCAGTCCGGTGACCACCACAAGTTTGTTGCGTGGCAGGGTCACTGCAATATTTTTCAGGTTGTGTTCTCTTGCGCCCTTGACGACGATGTTGTCAGAGCTCATAAACCGCGACCTCTCCCAGCCCCTCTACCCTGTCGGTACCTGTGGCTTGCAAGGAGGGGAGATACTCCTCCCCTTACTAAGGGGAGGATGGGTGGGGTTAAAATAATTTTTTCCATTTCTCATCTACCTTCTTTTTTATTTCTTCGGACATCTCTATTTCTTCAGGCCATTCTTGCATATACCCTTGTTCTCCTGTTTTTCGGGTTACATCAATAGCCAGTCGATTGTTAAAATAATAAGTGTCTCTCTTGGGGTCGATATTATTGAGCAGTTTCCATAGCACGGTAGATATGTTATTCACCTCCTCATGTCCTTCCAGAATAATCAGCACATCTATAGCTGAAAATTGCTGATCGTTCATGATTTTATCAATCACCCTGCGCCCCTGGTGTGGACAGGTTTTATCGAGTGTGGCAAATGCAATCCGGTGCCGACCTTCTCGTTCTATAAATTTGCAGGATTTGAGTTCTGTATATTTTTCAAGGATCGGCTCCGGTGCAGGTAGTGGGTCTGTGGTTATGGTATCCGGTTCAGAGTCGAATCCTTCTTCACCTTCAATTTTTTCGGTTGCGTCAATACCCAGCTTAGAGCCATACAATGCCCTGTCCGAAGCATGGTTGAGTACATCCAGAATACCTTCAGAGAAAAACAGATCGCGTTGGAGGTCAATTTTATTCAACAGAAGGCTTATGATCGTGTGGCTATCGTGAACATTAATGTTTTGATCGACGACAATGATGATTTTGACAAAGCTCATTTGCCCCATTCCCCAGAGCGCGTTCATCAGTCTTCGTGCCTGCATGGGAAAACGTTTGTCGATAGAGACGATGACCAGGTTATGAAACACGCCCTCGGCAGGCATGTCTATATCAATAATTTCCGGAAGCTGGGTTCGCATAAGAGGTAGAAAAATTCGTTCCGTTGCTCTGCCCAGATACAAATCCTCTTGCGGCGGTTTGCCAACGATAGTCGTGAGGTAAACCGGATTCCTCCGATGCGTGATTGCGGTGATATGGAAAACAGGATAGTCACCATCCTGCGAGTAGTATCCCGTGTGGTCACCAAATGGACCTTCAAGGCGCATCTCTGAGGGATCGATAAATCCTTCTAAAATAATTTCAGCGGTGGCGGGAACTTCGAGGTCGACTGTTTTACATTTGACCAGCGGCACCGGAGATTTGCGGATGAATCCGGCCAGCAGGAACTCATCGATGCCATAGGGCAAAGGAGCGCTGGCGGAGTAACAGACAGTTGGGTCAGCTCCGATAGCGACTGCGCAATCCATGACTTTATTTTGCTTCCGATAATCATGAAAAAAGTGGGCACCGTCTTTGTGGATGTGCCAATGCATTCCTGTGGTTTTCTTGTCATAGACCTGCATGCGGTAGAGTCCGACATTTCTCAGTTTCCGGTCAGCGCTCCGGTTCACTATGATGGGGAAAGTAATGAATCGCCCGGCATCATCGGGCCAGCATTGCAGGACGGGGATTTTATCCAGGTCCACCTCGTCCCTGGTGAGCACCACCTCCTGGCAAGGGGCCTGATTTTGGCCAACCATTTTGGGCGGAAACGCCGCCGCCTCAAGAAGCATGGGTAGCAGTTTCACTTTATCCACGAGTGTAGCGGGAGGCGCAATCTTGAGATATTTATCGATGTCCCTGGCGATCTTTTCAATATCGTGCACACCCAGAGCGGCGTTCATCCGTTTGGTACTGCCAAAAGCGTTGATGAGGACAGGCATGGACGAGCCTTCGACATTTTCAAAGAGCAGGGCCTTGCCGCCCCCTGGTTGCTTCGAAACCCGGTCGGTGATTTCGGCGATTTCCAGGACAGGCGACACCCTTTCCTTGATGCGTATAAGCTCATTGTCAAGCTCAAGCCGATCAATAAATTCTCTGAGCGAATGATAGGTCATGGGTGCAAGGGCGCGAATAAGGGCTACTATAAAACGGTAAATTAGAACCGCCCATTATATCGCGGATGCTCCCACATGTGGAAATTATTCGTGCGGGGCTTCACAGGACTGGAAACAGGGGGGAAACCTCAGGCCGAAGTCACCAGACAGGGTATGAACACAGATAATGCTTCTTTCTAGCTTTGGGAATTCTTATTTTTCAAATTGCTCAAACGTTTTTTCATCTCCTGGGTCGCGATTTCTGGATCTCCTGATGTAGAGATGATGTGAGGGGTAATAAAGATCATCAGTTCGGTCTTGCTACTGGTGGCGTTCTCCCTGCTAAACAATTTTCTGATATAAGGGATATCCATCAACCCAGCAACACCTTCAACTATCTTGGAGGTGTCGGTTCGCATCAAGCCACCCATGACCAGAATCTGGTTGTCCTTGAGCACCACTTCAGTGTTGACCTCGCGTGAGTTAAAAGAGGCCGTCGTGGTTCCTCCGGTGGTGACGTCGGGACCCTTTGAACTGATTTTCTGACGGATTTTCATGTTGACGAAGTTGTCTGATTTAATTTTTGGAAAAATATCCAACTTGATGCCAACACTGCGAAATTCGATAGAAATTGAGGTGACCGGTGCTGTTGTATTAGTGGTCAATGTGACCCGACCCCCTAGATCTATGCCAAATGTTAAACTTATAAAAACTATTTGATAAGGGAGGGAATTATGGGTAGGAAGCGATTTAAAATCAAATAGTTTACCTGTGTCTGAGGCACACTACTTTGATCTCTCCAGTGATTGAAAACCAACAGTTTCTTTTCGGAAAAACTAGAGAAATCCTTTATATAAAAAGGGACTTACGAGGTTCTGTTATGCGCGTGGCGGTTCGATTTCAGCTGAGTTCAGATAGTTTCTGAATATCGGTTCATAACAAGGTATCATTTGTCTGATGAAATTATATTCCTGTTTAGATATTTTGAAATAAGGGGAGCTAATTTTACAGGTTTCATGGATAAAATGACCTGATGCTCGCCGTGTGATATGCTCAATTTTTCTGGATTTAAAAAATAAAAAACTTTATAGAGAACTTTCATGAGCGCACAACAGTTATTAAATGAACTTTTAGAACACCTGCCGCTCAGGGTATACGGGCGGGGAGCAGTGCTGACTCTGCTTCGCGAAATGGGATTCACAGTAAAGAACAAGACTCCGCTTACGGTGACGGATGTGTTTCGCGATGACGAGTCGGGTGAACTGGTTTGCAAACTGACTCCTGATGGGGTCGGCGATTTTACCGCCGCTCTCACTAACGTGAAGCTGGACATCACGCACCCGCTTTACCGAAAAGTTAAAAACTATCAGGGCGAGGTTTCTGAATCGCTGGGTAAACAGGATGTCGAAGATAGCCGACAGACACAGATCGAAAGCGAGGATCGTGGTGGATTCCGTGTCGGGGATTTATATAAGAAAAAGTAAGGCGCTCACCATAGAGAGCACAGAGGACACAGAGAACCCTGAAAACAGGGCGAACTCCGGGCCGAAACCATGAACAGGTTTTCTCTGTGGTCTCGGTGTTCTCTGTGGTTAAAAGAGATTATGAATTTTCTGAATTAATAAATTTCTTGAGGAAGGGAAACATCGCACCGCGTTTTTCGATCATCTCCTCGCGCGATTTCTTAACAACGTCCTCGTCGATCAGGGTGATGTTCCGTTCTTCGGCGAATTTCTCAATCCCTTTAACGACCATGCCCCTGGCGAATGAAGGGATGCGTTCCAGTCTTTTCTGCGCTTCCGGGGTCCACGTTGTGTGGAACTCCACTTCCAGTCCGAGAGTGTCCTCGATCTTGAGCGTGATTTCTTTGCCACCGTGCTGGCCCGGTTCGTAATCGCAGGAAGGGTCTTGAGACATGTAGTTGCCCGTTTCGGAAAAGGCGCGCGCTCTGCATCCCGAGCACATGGCAGAGAACTCGCAGGCGCCGCATCTTCCTTCCAGCTGTTTGCGGTCGCGTAGCTGAGCCATCAGCGGCGCGTTATGCCAGAGATCTTTGAACGAAGACGTTTTCAAGTTGCCGATGGACTCTTCAATAAACGGGCAGGGCGTCATGTTCCCTTCCGGCGAGATTCTGCTGTAATGCGTCCCCGCCGGACAGCCCCCTGAGTAGGTGCGCGTGTATACCGAGTCTGGATCATTCTCATACACCACCCGTTTGTATTGTGGAGCGCATTTTGAATTGATCATCAGTCGGCCCTTGTATTTCATCTGCTGTTCGTAGAGCAGTTTCAGCGCTTCTTCATAAGCCTCGTTGGAAATGTCCGTGTTGCCCTGACCGCGCCCCGTGCATACCAGGAAGTAGAGATTGAACGCGATTGCTCCCACCTTTTCGGAGAAAGCCACCACATCGGGGATTTCCTTATAGTTCATATCCGAGACCGACATCTGGATGAGGAAATCGACGCCAACTTCGTTCAGCACCTCAAACGCTTCCATCGACCGCTCCCACGCTTCGGGCACGCCGCGGAACTTGTTATGTTTCGTCGCGTCCATCGAGTCGATGCTGATTCCTACCCCATGCGCTCCCGCTTCTTTTATTTTTTCCGCGTTGGCCTTGTTGATCAGCGTGCCATTGGTGCCAAGCACGACCATGAATTTTTTGTCCGCCGCGTAACGGATGAGTACATAGATATCAGGACGCAGTAACGGTTCGCCGCCGGTGAGGATGAGAAACGCGTTGGGGTTGACCTCTGCGATCTGGTCGATGACCCGCTTGCATTCATCCGTGTTCAACTCATCCGTGCGGAATCCACCACGAAAATTAGCGTCGAGGTAACAGTGATCGCAATTCAGATTGCAGCGCTTCGTGAGGTTCCATGAGATGGAATAAGCCCGGAAATCCATTTTCTCCGGTGAGATTTTTAATTCGTTTGAAGAAGAATTATCCATAAGATGTCAGGTTTTTAAAGTAGCCTGCCGATTCATCGGCGAACTTCCCTATTAAAGAGCTATTATTCCCCTCCTTAGCAAGCCACAGCTACCTGTAGGGTAGGGCTGGGGGAGGTCATTATCCCGGAATTTTAAACAAAACAGAGGGATTCCTTTGTACTCACCATCATATCCCGTTTTGCCAGACGAGACAAATATTTTGCAATATTGGCATAGATTTAGGGGTCGGGTCAGTGTTTATTTTTTGTCTGATTTGTCGCTCTTTATGCTCTTACCACTTTTCTCACTCTTGTATGATTTTCCACTTTTGTGGCTTTTCCCAGACTTACCACCCTTCATGCTTTTCCCACTCTTCTTGCTTTTATTCGCGAGGGTCATACCTGGATCGTGTGGGTCATTTATCGAATTCTTCGTGGCTGTGGTAAAATCAACTTGGTAACTTTCCAGAGAAGGGCCATGGTTCACTGTGCCAAGCCCATGCGGATGTGCTCCGGCGATCCCAGAAAAAAACAGAAGAGTGAACGAAATTAAAATCCAGAAAAAAGCTCCTGATTTCATGTTGTAATCCTCCCCGTATAAAATGCGGTGGATGGGTCTGTGATTTAGCGGGCAACATTTGATAAATTCCCACCTGGCATTATATCTTGGAAAATAAGGAGGCAATGATTTTTTTTCAGAATGGACGAAGTTACTTTGTGATCCTTTTCAGGCAGAGAGCTGATAATGAGTGATGATAATGAAGAAAAATCTCCCTGGGAGTTTGTTGTTAGCCCAGTGAAAATAACGCGTTTTCTGGGTTGGGTGGTGTTTGCCCTGATTCTTGCCCACATTCTTGTTCAGGCATATCACTTTCATATTAATGAGCTCCCCTGGCTTTTGAGGGAAATATTTGACCCTGATGAAGAGCCCAGTTTTGCTACCTGGTTTTCTACGCTCATTTTATTTGTGTCGTCCGTATTGTTATTTCTGATAGCAAGTAATAAAGAAAAATGGAATTATAAAAAGCATTGGTACGGTTTGGGGGCAGGGTTTGCCTTCATGTCTCTTGATGAGGTGGCGGGGATGCATGAAACTTTCAATACTTTTACCGATTTTGCATGGACCATTCCGGCGGCTGTTGGAGTGGTCGTTCTTATCGCTGTTTATTTTAAGTTTCTGGTTGCTCTTCCTCAGCCAATGAAATCGCAGTTTATCATTGCGGGTCTGATTTTTCTTTCGGGGGCGTTGGTGGTGGAGCATCTGGCTGATTATTATATTGAAGCCTATACGATGAAAAATTTTGGATACAACATGCTGACAGCTTTTGAGGAAACTCTGGAAATGATCGGGGTCGTTTTGTTTATCCGCGCTCTTTTATTAAGTCTGGTCGAGGATGGACATGAGAATGTTTTTTTTAAGATCAATTAAAAATATATTGTTTGCCAGGCTAGCGTTGCTCTTGCTCGTATTTATTTTGTCTTCCTGTGCCAGTGACCTGGAAAGGATTCCGCACAGGCTGGCTCCTGGAGACTCGGTGTTTGATGAGCTTACACGCAAGTGGATCGCCAGTGCTTACTTCGATGAGGGAATGAATTATCAGGGTAGCCGGCTGGAGGTGGTTTCCTTTTCTCAATTACTGGATAAATATATCGAGAGTGATGAGGTAGATGCGATTCTTCTTAATTGTGCTGATGACTATCAGGGAATTGTCTCGGTTGAGGATGTTCGCCGTTACGATCTTCAACTGGCGACAAAAATTGAATTGGCTCAGAAGGCGGATCGACCCGATTGGCTTCAGCCCTTAATGATCATTGTGCCGGACGAAATGAATCCGCCATTTCTGGAGCGGTTTCTGACGGCGAACATCAACGAACTGAGATTCGTCCGGCTGACCGATTATTACGCGCCTCTGGACAGGGTAAAGACTTCATCCGGGCCTGGGCTAAGAGTGTTCAAGGATAACTGCCTGTTTTGTCATTCGATCAATGATGTGGGTGGTAATAAAGGGGGAATTCTGCTGGATAAGTTTGATTTCAGATTGGATATGGAAAAGCTCAGGTTTGAAGATGCTTTCCTGAGAATGCACGGTCAGGACAACGCGAACAAGCAGAATACAAAACAATTTCTCACTGCCGGTCACCTCATCGCTTTGTCAGAATTTCTATCATCGATGGCTGAACTGAGGCGAGTCGAATTTGCCCGGTGACTATATCCACTCCAAACTTGACAGGGTGGGCGGGCGTGTTATGTTGGTACAATTGTTAAAAGGGATGCAGTGTCGTTTTCCCCCGGGTATAACTTTATTTTTTTAAGGAACAGTTTCATGTCTTTAGCTGTTGTTGTGGTTTTTGCTGTCGGTACTTTTGTCGAGGTGTACCTTCTGACTATTTTGAGCGGATATATCAGCATAATGAATACAATATCCTTCGTTATGTTTACATTTCTGATTGGTATTATCATAGGACGTAGCTGGGGCAAGAAAGATTTTGATAAGATGCAATGGCACTTAAGGTCCCGAAGCATTCCTGATAGAGATGCGCTCAACGGTTCTGTGTTGGCAGTGTCCAGTATGATGCTCATAACGCCAGGCGTGGTTACCGATTTGATCGGAGTTCTAATGCTTATTCCAATAACGCGTGATGTTTTTAAAAATATTGCGGCGAACATGGCAAGGAAACGGATTGCCAGCGGCGACGCATATTATTTTTTTAAAGATTAAAGTTATGGCTATTGGGAAAGCCTGATGTTTCTTTCTCCTCCTCGCAACTTGAGACCAGAACTGCTCGACCTTGATGAAGCGCCGTTTGAAGAGGTTCGGGAAAGTCTTGGCGATGTGCGTCGCGTCAACAAGTATCTCAGCGGATACAAAGTTCTTCTTCATCACATCCGCTTCTTTCTAAAGGAACATCCCCCGGGGCGAAAGTTTACCATTCTGGATCTCGCTACCGGGTCGGCCGATCAGCCTATCGCCGTAGCGCAGATGATGCGCCGGTTGAATATAAAAGTGCGGATCGTTGGGCTCGACATAAACGCCAAGATGCTGAACTATGCACGTGAAGAAACCAGAGACCACCCAGAGATCAATCTGGTGCAGGGGGATATTCATGCCCTGCCCTTTGGTGAGGACAGTTTTGATCTGGTTATAAACTCCTTGTCCCTGCATCATTTTGCCCGTGATGAGGCGGTGAGTATTTTGCGTGCGGCAGATTTTATGGGGCGACGTGGGTTCATCATCAACGACCTGCACAGGAGTCGTGTGGCTTACGTGGCTATTTTTCTTCTCACCCGTTTGCTGACGAAAAACCGTCTCACCCGTTACGACGCGCCTGTTTCAGTCATGAACGCTTTCACACCCTCCGAAATGGTTGAGATGGCACAAGAGGCGGGGGTCAAACAATTTAAAGTGCATCGTCACTTCCCTTATCGTATAGGTCTTGTTGGGACATCGGTGGCTCAATAGCACAGGGTTTTTTTATGACAGAAAAGAGGTGGTTTTTATTGAAGTAAAAACCCGGTCGGGAGATAAATACGGGCATCCCTTTGATGCCGTCACTCCTGCAAAACAGAAAAAAATGCCCAGGCCGTGCAAAGTTTTATCTTCCGCTACAAGGTGAAAAATCGCGACCTTCGTTTCGATGCGGTTGCTGTGACAGAAGACCCCGGTGAACCGGACTCGCTAAAAGTCGAACTTCTTCAAGATGCGTTTCGTTTATAAACCAATGTACTGAAATAGAGGAAAGAAGTCTGATTTGTTGCGACTTTTTCAGGTTTTGTGCATCCATATTTAGTAGGATTTTTCCCGGATGTAATAACTCAGAGGGGCATGAATTTTATTAAGTAGATTAAGGTGATTTAGGAGATCATTGTGAGTTTCTTTAAAACAGTAAAAAATATATTTTCGGGCAACTCTGCTTCCAGAGAGAAAGTTCCGACCACTGCTTCAGAAGATACACCAAATACTTCCACTGCTCCGGTTGAGGAGGATGCCCCCTTTTCCGAGCCAGAACCGCCTGCAATGCGTCGGGTCATACGGGTATCGGCAGATACGGAAAATCTTTTTCCTCCGGATGACCCGGATAAGGTTCTCATCAAGGCACAGCCCTCAAACACCGGCGATCAATGCCTTTTTATGTTGAACCGTACCCTGTTTGAAGGACACTCATGGTGGTATCCCACTTTTGAAAGTGCAGAGGGGTCGTCACTGGCAGAAAGGTTGTTCAGTCTTGATGACGTGGAGACAGTCCTTGTTCATGAGGCCACTGTAACCGTTACGCGGAAGGATAAATCGATTTTGGACTGGAAACCTCTGGGCATGGAAGTGGGCACGGTATTGCGTGAATTGCTTGAAGAAGGTGGCCTCTTGATATCGCAGAAAATTAGAGATGAAATGCCAAGTCAGGATGATATTCAGAATGGAATCCAGAAGGCGATCAATGAAGAGGTTAATCCGGGAGTCGCCGGGCATGGTGGACTCATCACGTTGCAGAAAATCAAGGGCAACACGATTACGATTAAAATGGGGGGTGGGTGTCAGGGCTGTAGTTCAGCCGACTTTACCTTGAAGCAGGGAATCCACGGTTCGTTTCGCAAGTTTGTTCCCCAGGTTGGCGCTATTTTCGATGAAACCGATCATGCCGCAGGAATGAATCCATATTTTTAAGGAGTTGAGACTCAATGCCCAGATTGAACAAATTCAGAGTTCGCATTGAAACAGGAGATAAGGGGATGGAAGAACCCGTACGCTTCTGTTTCAACAGTCATCGTTTGCCCCTTGAGGACGTGTCCGGTGGAACAAAGACGGGAGAGGTGTTGGAGGGAGGTTATGAAGTGAATAGCGTTACCCACTCAATGACACTGGTTGGGCCTGACAAGGGCGAATGGTCGCTTAAAAAAGTTACGGTTGATTTCGAGTGTGAAAATACCCCGCCTTATTCTGTTGAATTCCCCGCAGTTGAATTGGACGAAACATCGGAAATGGATATCTGGCAGGACCCGCCGCTTCCGACTTTTGATGTGTGATATTTTTGCGGGTACTGAAAAAGCTCTCTTCCTCCAGGGGGAGGGGTTTACCTTATCTATTCAGACGATCTAAATATCCGGCGGTTCAGCTTGGCGTGGAGGTCTCCAAACAGGATATAGTTCTTGACCGTAGTTTCCAGAGGAATAAGGTGTCTGGACGTCCAAAACAAAAGCTCTCCTGTGTCTGTGTTGAATATTTCTTTTGGGATGATGGCTTTCAGTAAAAATTCTTCGCCATTGTTCCGTTTGTTTTTTGACATGAAACCGCTTTGCTCATCCCGATTTATGATATGGACCTTAATTTCATCTTCCCCTTTTTCGGGAATGGTGTGGATAGTATACTTCGCCCCTTTTTTAACTTTTCCGTAGGCGTTGTTTCTGAAATTGTAGAACACGGCAAGGATATCATCAAAATTTACGCCCAGTGGGATGATCCGGTCCCCGTTTTCTATCATTTCGCCATCGATTATTTTTTTCCATTTATGAGTGCGGCTTTTATAGTCGAAGGAGTGATTTGTTGAGTCTGCCATATCGCCGATGATGACCTTGCGTTCAAAAGTTTTTGACCGAAGGCGTTTCCCATCGTCCACCACATCGAAAGTGGCCTTGTAAAAATGCTTGCGGTAGGCCGTGAAAAATCCTACAAATCCTTTTGTTTCGGCTTCAAGGATAGAATAGAGTACGCCGTTATTTTCGTAGAGACCCACCCGGGCGGCAGCCGCGTTATCGAACCACAGGAAGCTGATGTCGATATGAAGCGTCTCTCCGATGAATCTGCGGATATCTCCTTCCAGGCGAAAACTGGAATATTCTCCCGGATGGAGAGTGGTAGTCCTGGCGATGGCTGTGGGTTCTGCTTTGATAATTGAAGCAAAAAGAAGTCCTGCCGCCAGAAGAAAGGAAGAAAAAGCGTATAAAGTTAAGTACTTATGCTTCATCGGCGGACCATGGCTGGAATTAAAAATAATTGAAAAAAATCTACTGATTTTTTAGTATAATAAATTGCCGCAGGACCCGTTAAGTATAATATGGGGTTTTCGCGACTAATTTCAAATCTATTTTTAACTTGAAAAATTTATTCCCCGTGTGATTAGAGTCTTATGAGCACAGAAACATTACCAGAAGTTTTACCAGATATTGAGCATGAAAATGAAGATGTGGAGCGAACCAGCAAGACTTATCTCCCTCTTTATAAAGTGATCATGTGGGACGATGATATGACAACGATGGAGTTTGTTATTCGCATTCTCACTAATCTTTTTCGCAAGGACTACACAACTGCTGAAAAGTTAATGTACGAGATTCACTTTAAAGGTGCCGCGCATGTAGAGACATTGCCCCTCGAACAGGCCGAGTTCAAAGTCGAACAAGTGCACTCGGCCGCCGCCATGGAACAGTTTCCTTTTCGTTGTACCATAGAGCCTGTATAACGCCTGTGCTGGTGTTTGTCACCAGTGCCTGCGCAGAAGAAGGCGAGCCCGCTTAAGAAGGCCCATGCTTCCTGTTTGTTGCCTCTGGCCAGAGTGTGACTCGTTAGCGGTTATCTATCCTTGATCGGTATGTAATCTCTGGCCTGCATTCCGGTGTAGACCTGCCTGGGCCGACCAATACGAAAATCGCTATCTCCCTGCAACTCCTTCCACTGAGCGATCCATCCGGGCAACCGTCCCATGGCGAACATGACCGGGAACATGTTGACCGGAATGTTGAGAGCTTTGTAAATGAGGCCGGAATAAAAATCCACGTTGGGGTAAAGTTTTTTCTCTATGAAGTAATCATCCTTAAGGGCAATATCTTCCAATGCCAGTGCAATTTCCAATAAAGGTTCCCCGCTTATTGTGTTTTCAAAAACATCGTGTGCCATAGTCTTGATGATTCTTGACCGTGGATCAAAGTTTTTATACACGCGATGCCCAAAACCCATCAGGCGAAATGGGTCATTGTGGTCTTTGGCTTTATCAACCCACGTTTTCACATTTCCCCCACTATCAGCAATTGTCTGCAACATTTCTATAACCGCCTGATTCGCGCCGCCGTGAAGGGGTCCCCATAGAGCATAAATCGCCGCCGATACCGATGCGAAAAGGTTACACATGGAACTTCCGACCAGGCGCACTGAACTGGTGGAACAGTTTTGCTCATGGTCAGCGTGAATAATCAGTAACACCTCCAGTGCTTTTACCGCTACGGGGTCGATCTCATAGGGTTCACAGGGGGTGCCGAACATCATTTTTAGGAAATTTGCGCAGTAACCCAGTGAATTATCCGGGTAGGGCAGGGCTTGCCCAATGGACTTTTTATAACTGTACGCGGCGATTGTCGGGAGTTTTGCAATGAGACGGTGAATGGCAATTTCTATTTCCCGGGCATCGCGTACATTTAATTCATTCTGGTAAAATGTTGCCAGCGATCCCACGACAGCGCTACACACAGCCATTGGGTGCGAGTTGATGGGGAATCCGTCATAAAAACTTTTAATTGACTCATGAACCATTGAATGGTGAGTGATATGATAGTCGAAGTCTTCGAGTTGTTTCGTGGTAGGCAATTCTCCATATATAATCAGATAGGCAGTTTCGATAAAAGTACTTTTTTCCGCCAACTGCTCAATAGGAATACCGCGATATAGAAGGATACCTTTTTCGCCTTCCAGAAAAGTGATGGAACTTTTACAGGAGCCGGTACTCATGAATCCCGGATCATAAGTGATGAGTCCCGTTTCTTTACGAAGACTGCCGATGTCGACTGCTTTTTCGCCAAATGTTCCTTCGATGACGGGGAGTTCGTAGGTGTTCCCCTGATAGGTGAGTTTAGCTGTATCGGCCATAAGTCTTCTCCCTTGATTATGAAAGTTCCGCAATAAAATACTGCCACCTTTGGCGTGTTTGTGGCATTCATTAATCCCATCAGCTAAGGTTTCTGGCATTGTAGTTGGCATAGTCCGACTCCTTAA
>CAJWQP010000024.1 GCA_913045445.1 uncultured Nitrospina sp.
TCTGCTATTGGATATTCAAATTGAGGAAGTATAAAATAAAATATTCATTCTCTATAATGTAATTATAAATAGATTCATTTTTATTTAATGTGATAAAATGAGATCTCTACCGTTAAATATCTATATCCCTGTACAACCAAAGCTCATAAGAGATTACATAAGTGTGGATTAAAAAGGCATTTCGAGATTATTACAAGCCTAAATTACGTCGCGAATTAAAACGGGAACCTACTCAAGACGAAATGGATAGGCGATTTGATGAGATTTATGGTCAGGTCAACGCTATCCTTCTTGTCGGAGTGAATGAGGGGGTGGCAATCCAGTTTTATGAAATAGCCAGATTCAGCAAGGCTGATATTGACCGCTTCAGGGATAATACCGAAGAATATTTGTTCGAGCGGTTTGGCGGCGGATGGTTTAAACTGAATTTTTATGAAGGCCCTACTTTTGTTGTATGCGTTAACTTCAAACCTAAAGGCGAAGCGCAGTGGAAAAACCTGGTGACCGAGAAGTCTGATGGTCCTCCTCCTTCCTGATTTTCTTATTTAATGAATCAATATTTACTATCTGACAAAACATTTGCCGTTCCTTTTGATAAGGGTGTCCGGGAAATAACAAAGTTGATCGATGGCGGCACCCCTTTTTTGCATGCGGAGGGTCTTAAGGGTTCTTCGCGATCATTGTTTCTTGCCAAACTGGCTCAGGCAACAACCCGACCGATAGTGGTATTGACATCAAATCAAAATTCGGGTGAGACGCTCATTGGCGATTTAAGATATTTCTATCATTTTAATAATATAAAGAAAATACCTCGCTTTTTTCCCACATGGGAGATTCTTCCTTACGAAAACCTGTCTCCCCTGGCAGAAATATCTGGCGAACGACTGGAGATACTCAATCTTCTTCAGCAAAAAGAAATTCCTTTTCTTGTTGTTCCCGTTGAAGCTCTCATGCAATGTGTCATACCTCGTACAGAACTGCGCAATCAGACCTTTCCTGTGGCGAAGGGAGAAACGCTTGAACGTGAATTTCTCGAAACTTGTTTGTTTGATAATGGTTATAGCCGTATCCCAATGGTGGAAAACCGTGGAGAATTTAGTGTTCGCGGGGATATTGTTGACGTGTTTCCACCTGCCTCGGTAAATCCGCTGAGGTTCGAATTTTTTGACGATATGGTTGAGTCTATCCGTGAGTTTGATATAGGCAGTCAAGTATCGGTAAAAGAAATCAAGAGCGTTGAAATTCTTCCGGTTCGTGAAGTGTCCCCGACTCCTGGGCAAAAGGATTCAGGCCTGGAAAAAATTTCCCAATTGGCAGAGGAGCAGGGCACTGATCCGGCCGGATTAAATGAGTTAGTAGACAAAATCCAACACCTGGGTAATTTTGTTGGTATGGAGCATCTGGCGCCATTCTTTTATTCCCAACGCGAAAGCTTGTTCGATTATTTTTCTAAAGATACCGTTTTCGTTTTTGATGAGGAGGAGGATATTCGGTCAAAAATTGACAGTTATCATGACATCATTCGCACAGAATATGATTCTGCGTTAGACAGAGGAGATGTCGTCGCACCTCCTGATTGGTTTTATCTTGACTCTGAGGAAATCACGAAACGTTTAGGCGGAATGAAAAATATTATTATCAATACCTTGAATATTGGGGGAGATGACGCCACTAAAGTGCAGTTTAACATCAAAACAAACCCTGTTTTGCTTGGGAAATTCGACGTATTCGCAGAAAAAGGAATGGAATGGGAGAAAGAGGGGCGCAAAGTAGTTGTGGTTGCGCCCACCAAAGGGCAGGTCAAAAGGGTTCATGAACTGGCGGGTGAGTTTGACTTAAATATTGACGTTGATAAAGGGTATGTCAGTAACGGATTTCATTGCCCTGATCTGAGCCTGACATTTGTTGCAGAGCATGAGATTTTCGGTCGAACGCATAAGCATCGTTATCGCAGAAGGCCCAAGTCGCAGAGTTTTCAACGTGGATTCAAAGACCTGAAGCCGGGGGATTATCTGGTTCACATTGATTACGGAATTGGCCGATACATGGGAATTCGGGAACTTGATACAGGTATTGGCGGTGGAGAATTTCTGAACATCTCATACGCCGATGGTGAAAAGCTTTACATACCAATGGACGGTCTGGCGTTTATTCAGAAATATGTCGGATCGGGTGAAGTGCCCCCGACATTAAATAAATTAGGTGGTGTCAGTTGGAAGCGGCAGAAGAATAAAGTTAAAGAATCTATCCGTGAAATGGCAGAAGATCTGTTGAAGCTTTACGCGACCAGAGAAATTGTCTCGGGCATAAGCTATCCAGCAAACCCTGTGCTCATGCAGGAACTGGCAGATTCTTTTGAATTTGAAGAAACAGAAGATCAGTTGAAGGCCATTGATGAAACGATGAAGGATTTGGAAAGCAGTAAGTCGATGGATCGGCTGATTTGCGGTGATGTCGGATACGGCAAAACGGAAGTTGCCATGCGAGCGGCATTTAAAGTTGTGCTGGACAAAAAACAAGTGGCGGTTCTGGTTCCCACCACGATTCTGGCGCAACAACATCTAATCACCTTCAAGGAACGGTTCCGAAATTATCCAGTGAATGTCAATATGGTGAGTCGGTTCAAAAGTGCGCGAGAGCAAAAAGAGATTCTGAAAAAAGTTAAATCGGGTGAAGTGGATATCATTATCGGGACACACAGGTTGCTGTCCAGAGATGTTGATTTTGCGCAATTGGGACTCATCATTGTTGATGAGGAGCAACGTTTTGGAGTTCGTCATAAAGAGGCGTTAAAAAAGCTCCGGAATAAAGTGGATATTCTCACTCTCACGGCAACGCCTATTCCAAGAACGCTTCATTTTTCACTCATGGGAGTTCGTGACTTGAGTGTTATCGAAACTCCCCCTGTTGATCGCCTGGCAATTAAAACATTCGTCCGTAAATTTGACGAAAAAATAATCAGGGAAGCTATATTAAGAGAGTTGGATCGCGGTGGGCAGATATATTTTGTTCATAATAAAGTGAAAAGTATCCACTCTGTTAAAGAGATGATTCAGCGGATCATTCCGCAAGCGCGCATAGGAGTTGGTCATGGGCAATTACCGGAGCATCAACTGGAAGAGGTGATGCGTAAATTTATCGATAAAGAAATTGATGTGCTGTTATGTACAACAATTGTCGAATCCGGGTTGGATATTCCTTCAGCCAACACCATAATAATAAACAGGGCAGACCAGTTTGGGCTTGCCCAGTTATATCAATTAAGAGGTAGAGTAGGGCGTTACAAGCATCAGGCTTATGCATACCTGCTCATACCAGGGACGCTGGTAATAAGTTCAGATGCCAGACATCGGTTGATCGCAATAGAAGAGCTCAGTGAACTGGGGTCGGGGTTTCAGTTGGCGGCTCGTGATATGGAAATCCGAGGTGTTGGTAATATGCTCGGACACAACCAATCTGGACATATTGCATCCATCGGATTTGACCTGTATTCAAAATTGATTGAGGATACCGTTAGGGAAATTAAAGGTCAGGAGGTTCAAAGTCATCCTGTGGAGCCGGAGATCAATTTACAGGTTAGGGGGTACATCCCTAAAGATTATATTCCAGACCTGAATCAAAGGCTTGAGGTTTATCGTCGTCTTCAGTTGTTAGATACTCTTGATGAGACTGTGGTCCTGAAAAATGAATTGAATGATCGGTACGGAACGTCTCCCGAACCGGTTGAGAAACTTCTTTTGCTGATCGTCATAAAAGTCATGTGTAAGAAAATCCATATAAAAAAGGTTTGCATGGTTGGCAATGAAGCAAGGTTTGACATAGAGCCTACTACTCCTATCGTTCCAGAAAAAATTGCAGTCTTTGCCGATGAACGGATAAAATTTTTATCAGAGTTTCGGATAGGCATTAAGTTGGACCGTAAAGGATGGAAGAAAGACATTCAGCTTTTAATAGACTATTTAAAAAAAATTGCGAATACAACTGATGATGCTCAACAATTTTTATAATTTGACAGAAACTTTAAAGGTGAAATGTTTTGTCGCCTGTATGGTGTTTTTGTTCTTGGCATGCTCCAAGCCAAATACAAATGAAAGTATTACCGATAGTACAGTGGTGGCAATAGTTAATGGGAGTGAAGTCACCACAGAGGAGCTTAGAAATGAAATGGAAGTATTGCTGAAGCAGTTTCGCGTCAAAGATGAGGATGATATGACTGTTGAAGAAAAAATAATTTTAAAGACAGACGGGCTCAACCGCATTATAAAGAATAAGATTTTACGAAAAGAAGCGACTCTAGGTAATGTTTATCTTTCCAAGGATGAATATAACGAAGCTTTCAGCGAAGTTAAAAATGGATATTTAGAGGACTCTTTTGCCAAGTATCTGGAGGTAGAGGGGATAGTGTTCGAGGAATGGGATAAGAAATTTAGAAACAATCTTTTGATAAAAAAATTGATTACCGAAAGAGTCAATAGTAAAGTGTTTCTGAGCGATGAGCAGGTAAAAAAGTATTACGATGCTCACCAGGAGGAATTTCAGATGAGTGAGCAGGTTCGTTCTCTTCACATTATGGTGGGCTCGGAAGATGAGGCCCGGTCCATTCAGAAACAGTTGAAATCAGGCAAGAAAAATTTTTCAGTGTTTGCGCAGGAATATTCTTTGGGTCCTGAAGGCCCTCAGGGAGGCGATCTGGGATATTTTGAGGTCGGTCAAATGCCTGAAGAGTTTGATAGTGTTTTTAAATTGAAAATTAATAGTATCAGCGAACCAATCCAAACTCCCTACGGTTATCATCTTTTTAAAGTTGTCGATAAAAAACCTGCGCGGCAGATGAGTTTTGAAGAGTCTAGAAAAACAATTCATGCTCAGTTATTGCGCAAAGAGGAATCAAAGGCATTTGAAGACTGGCTGGTCAAACTAAAAGATAAATCTGAAATTGATATCAAACATGATGTGTTGGCTCAAATTAATTAAAAGATCAGCGGTTCTTTTTGCGGTGTTATGTTGCAATACCGTTTTAAGTGCTCCTGCCCTGGCCAGTACTGTAGATAGGGTGGTGGCCAAGGTTAACAGCGAAATAGTGACTCTGAGCGCAGTGCAGGACCGATTGTTTGTTATATCGCAACAGATGCAAAGCTCAGGCACTGAAGAGAAAATGCCATCGCAGGATGAATTAATGAAAACTGCGCTCAACAGCATCATTAATGAGAGGTTGCAGGTTCAGGAAGCTAAAAAAATTGGATATGAGGTGACCGAAAAAAGCCTTCTCAAGGCTTTTGACGATATCAAGAAAAATAATAACATCACCGATGAGCAGTTCGAGGAAATGCTCGCCAGTGAAGGGCGCAGTATTGAAAGTTATAAAGAGATCATTCGCGATCAAATCCTGGTGTCCAGAATCAGTCAAATGCAAATGGGCAACATTCAAGCCGTGCCTGAAGAGGAAATAAAGAAATATTACGTCAAAAATCAAAAAGATTTTTGGGATCCACCCAGAGTCAAGGCACGGCATATTCTTTTCATTGTTGATGAGGGGGCTCTGGAAAAAGATATTCGCTTGAAAAAAATCAAGGCGCGGGAAATTCTGCGCCGAATTCGTGCAGGAAAAAACTTTGCTGAACTTGCAAAAAAATATTCAGAAGATGTTTCTGCCCACGAAGGTGGAAAGATTGGTGTTATTGAGCATGGAATGCTTGTGCCCGAATTTGAAGAAGTAGTTTTCAGGCTTAAGCCAGGCGAGGTGAGTGATATTGTCAAAACCAGATACGGACTTCACATAATTAAATGTGACGATGTGATTGCAGGACATTCCAAGCCATTTGTTGAAGTTAAAGAAAAAATCTTGGGATTGTTGTCCTTTAATAAAAGAAAAAAAGTTTATGACAACTGGGTTAAGGAGCTTAAAAAATCGGCCTTTGTCGAGATATCATTATTTGAGGACGAGCGCGATAACTTCAATAATATCGATACGGCTAAAAAACCACAAACTGCTAGTTTGCAGGCAGATGAATTTTTTAAAGACGATAAGCCGAAGTATATTAAAAAGCCACAACGTTCCAGAAAACCCAGGGCGCGGGCATCCAGCAAGTCCAGTTTAAATGCTAAGAAGAATTCGCGAGAATATAAGATCATCAAGAAGAAGTTGAGGTATTATAAAAAGTTGCGCGACAACAATAAAATTTCTGAACAGCAGTACCAGAAAAAGAAAAAAGAGCTGCTCAAAAAATTGTAACTTCCTTCGCCAGTCAACCAGCCCTGAAGAGTTAAGTCTCGATCTTGGTAGTAAAATTCCCCAACCTGTGAAAAATCGTTCATAATAGAACCATGCATCCCGTAGAACAAAAATTTCGGCTAACGATAGGTCAGATGATTTCTTCCGGGGACCGCATCCTTGTCGCAGTTTCTGGCGGACCAGATTCTGTAGCCATGCTTCACCTGCTCTACAGATTGAAATCTGAATCTTTCGATTACACTATCGCCATTGCTCATCTAAATCATCTTGCTCGCGGGGATGATTCGCAAAAGGATGCAGATTTTGTCGTTTCACTGGGAGAGCAGTTGGGTCTGGAAACCTTTATTGAAGATATTGATGTGAACGCGTTAAGTCGTAACGAAGCCTCCTCATTTCAGGAAACTGCCAGAACCGTCAGGTATGATTTTTTGAATCGCATCCTGAAGAAATGGAAGGGCGACATAATTTCTCTCGGTCATAATTCTGACGATCAAGCCGAAACACTGCTCATCAATTTGCTGAGAGGAAGTGGCCTATCAGGTTTGACTGGGATTCACTCGAAAAGAAATCATTTAATTCGCCCGCTTCATGATTGTTGTCGGGAGGAAATTGAAGATTATTTAAAAATTCATGATATAGCATTTTGCTTGGACAAGACGAATAAAGAAAAGAATTACTTGAGGAACAAGATTCGTCTAGAGCTTCTTCCCTTGCTTGAGGAGTACAACCGGCAGATCAAGTCGTCTCTCAATGAGACTTGCCGGCTATTGAGAGATGATGAAGATTATCTGGCGCAACAGGTCGACAAAATTTTTACGCAGGGCAGGGTCGAACGGGATGAATTGGAGCATTCTGCATACAAAGTCGATTTTATTCGATCACAGCATCCAGCCATGCAAAAGCGGCTGATCCGGCAGGCAATATTAGAGGTAAAAGGTGATCTTAGATCAATTTCTGTCCGGCACGTGACCGATATTCTTAACTTGTTCAATAAATCCACAGATGGCAAGGAGATACACCTTCCTGGCGGCTTGAGAGCCGTTTGTGCTGGCGATTTATTGTCTATTAGTAAAAACCCATACATGAACGACATCCTAACAAGTGAAGAGGATGGCAGATATCCTGCTTTAGTCAATGTGCCCGGCTGGACTGATGTTGGATCAAGCGGGTTGAGATTAAATGCCAGATTGGTTCTTCGAGAGACGGTTTCCAGTTTTTCTGATAGGCCAAACCGGGCGTATCTTGACTATGATAAAACCGGGGCGCAGATCAAAGTCAGATTTTTTCGTCCTGGTGACCGTTTTATCCCTTTAGGTATGAAGGGAAGCAAAAAGCTGAAATCTTTCTTTATTGATGAGAAAGTACCGCAAAATGAGAGAAAATCAGTGCCTGTCTTGACTTCCCAAGATGATGATATTATATGGGTTTACGAGAAAAGAATTGGAGAAAACTATCGAGTAACCGATAAGACCCAAAGGATACTTTTAGTTGAAGGGGTGTCGGACTTATAGCCATGGCAAGATTATTTGATACTTGAACACCTTAATATGCTATTATGAAGGGTCTGCGAATGAGTTTCAAATCGTGGATTTTATTTAATTTAATGGAGAATCACGTTGAATCAGTTTTATAAAAATCTGGCGCTTTGGTTGGTCATAGGAATGATCCTGATCGCCCTGTTCAATATTTTTAATCAGCCCCAGAACACTAAATTTGAGATTATCTTCAGCGAATTCATGAACCAGGTCGAGACAGGCCAGGTCACAGAGGTCACGATTCAAGGAGATAATATTAGCGGCAAATATGCCGATGGTCGTTCCTTTCAAACGATGGCTCCGCCCAAGGATCCGGACCTCGTTCGTACTCTTCGTGAGAAAGGAGTGCGCATAGTCGTTGTTCCGCCTGAGCAGACCAGCTGGTATATGAATATCCTGATTTCATGGTTTCCGATGATTTTGCTTTTAGGCATCTGGATTTTCTTCATGAGGCAAATGCAATCAGGTGGCGGCAAAGCTTTATCCTTTGGTAAATCAAAAGCCAGACTCATGAGCGATGTTAAAAATAAGACGACATTCAAAGATGTTGCGGGTGTCGATGAAGCTAAAGAAGAACTGCACGAGATCATTGAATTCCTGAAAGAACCGCAAAAATTCAGTAAATTGGGCGGCAAAATTCCAAAAGGTGTCCTGCTCGTAGGTCCACCCGGCACAGGAAAAACCTTGCTGGCAAAGGCCATTGCCGGGGAAGCCAATGTTCCGTTTTTCAGCATCAGTGGATCTGACTTTGTTGAAATGTTTGTTGGCGTGGGTGCTTCCCGTGTGCGTGACCTGTTTGAACAGGGGAAGAAGAATAGTCCCTGCATAATATTCATTGATGAAATTGATGCAGTGGGTCGTCATCGTGGCGCCGGTTTGGGTGGCGGGCATGATGAAAGAGAACAGACTCTCAACCAGCTTCTTGTCGAAATGGATGGATTCGAAAATAATGAGGGCGTCATTCTCATAGCCGCAACCAACAGACCCGATGTTCTGGATCCAGCATTACTCAGGCCGGGAAGATTTGACCGCCAGGTTGTGGTCAACCGACCCGATGTCAAGGGTCGTGAAGGAGTCCTCAAGGTACATACGGCAACGGTGCCACTGACGGAGGATGTTGATCTCAAAACTATCGCCAGAGGAACACCGGGGTTTACAGGAGCTGATCTGGCAAACCTTGTCAACGAAGCCGCTTTACTGGCCGCAAGGGATGACAAAAAATGTGTCGGGAACGATGATTTTGAAAATGCCAAAGACAAGGTTCTGATGGGTGTTGAAAGAAGAAGTCTGGTCATTACCGAAAAAGAAAAGGAAACTACGGCTTATCATGAAGCCGGACACGCTCTGGTTGCAATAAAACTTCCGGGAACTGACCCCATCCACAAAGTTACCATTATCCCCAGAGGAAGGGCTTTGGGCGTCACTCAACAGTTGCCTGAGGACGAACGACACACTTACCCCAAAAACTACCTGTACAACAACCTCGCTATTTTCATGGGAGGACGTGTGGCAGAGGAAATATGCCTGGGCCAAATGACCACCGGTGCGGGGAATGATATTGAGCGAGCCACTGAAATGGCACGCAAGATGGTATGTGAATGGGGGATGAGTGAAAAGATGGGGCCTCTCACTTACGGTTCCAAAGAAGAGCAGGTTTTTCTGGGTAAAGATTTTTCTCAGCAGAAAAATTTCAGTGACCAAACAGCCAAACTCATCGATCAGGAAGTTAAAGCGCTGGTCATGTCTGGCTACAACAATGCTCATGAAATTTTGATAGAAAATCGGGACAAACTTGAAAATCTTGCACTGGCACTGCTGGACCGGGAAACTCTCGGTGCTAAAGAGATACAGGACATTGTCGATGGTAAAGAACCTCCTGTTGACCCGCCAGAAGATGAACTTTCAGGGGATAGAATCAGAGCCCGTAGTGCAAAGCCTGAACCCAAGTCCAAAGACGATTCAGAAGGTATTATGGGCGGCGGTCTGCCAGATCCCCATCCTGCTTGAGTATCAAGGGTAACAGGCAATAAAAATTAATTTGTATGGCCTCAGGTTCGGGATATTATAATCCGAGCTTGGGGCTTTTTTTATTTATTTCTTCAGTGTAACGAGGCTTCCATCAAGATAGCGATATGGCGTTTTCATTTGATCAGCTCACACGTCCCGGTTGCGTAGCCGTGATGGGGATTCTCAATGTATCTCCCGATTCGTTTTATTCAGGCAACCGTTCCTCCGATCCTGATGCGGTAATGCGGGTAGCAGAGCAAATGATCGAAGAAGGCGCACAAATTCTGGATATTGGCGCTGAGAGCACTCGGCCGGGATCAAAAAGAATTTCCGTTGAACAAGAGTTGGAGCGACTTCTACCTGTCGTATCTAAACTGACCCAGCGTTTTAAAACTCCTATTTCTGTTGATACTTACAAAGCAGAAGTCGCAGATGCTGTTTTGCAGGAGGGCGTGACTGTTATTAATGACGTGACTGGTTTGCGGAACAACCCCGAGATGTCCGATGTTGTGTGCCGGTATGGAGCTGGAATAATATTAATGCACATGAAGGGCACACCGGAATCAATGCAAAACAATCCCGAATATAAAGATGTCGGGGTTGAGGTGTTGAAATTTCTCAGCGAAAGTGTAAAAAAAGCGGAATCTGCTGGCATCGCACCTGGAAGTATTGCGATTGATCCGGGTATAGGATTTGGTAAAACCCTGAACCACAACCTCGAGTTGATTGCTGGACTGGGACAGCTGAAAGAGCTGAATAAAAAAATCCTCCTTGGAGTGTCGAGGAAATCATTTATCGGTAAAATACTGGATCTGGAAGTCGAGGACCGACTCGAGGGTTCTCTGGCCGCTGGCATAGCGGGTGTTATGAGTGGAGCCGATATTTTACGGGTTCATGATGTGTCTTCAACGGTGCGAGCCGTTAAGGTTGCTCAAGCTATAAGGGAGGTTAATTAGCATATAATGATCAGACTTTTTGTGAATATAGACCATGTGGCAACGGTTCGTGAAGCGCGGAAAACGCTTGAACCCGACCCATTGCAAGCGGCGTTGCTCGCTGAAAAGGCAGGCGCTCATGGGATAACAGCTCATTTGCGAGAGGATCGAAGGCATATTCAGGATGATGATATCAAGCGCTTGAGAGAAGGTGTCACGACCCCATTTAACCTTGAGATGGCATCGGTTGATGAAATGGTTCAAATTGCTCTTAACATCCGGCCCGATCAGGTATCACTGGTTCCAGAGAAACGTCAGGAGATAACGACAGAAGGCGGACTAAATATACTAGAGCAGGAGAGGCATTTAAGTGAGGTTGGAAAACAGATAAAGCAAAAGGGGATTTTGTTCAGTCTTTTTATTGATCCAGATCCGGCACAGGTTACCGCATCCAAAAGGGTGGGGGCTGACAGTATTGAGTTTAATACGGGTGCTTATTCAGAGTCCGCAAACTCCGAAGAGGCAAAGGAACTGTTAGCCCGCTTGAGTCAGGCCGCCAAACTGGCTCACGGTTCAGGACTGCGAGTGTTTGCTGGACACGGTTTGACTAACGACAGTGTCCAGGCGGTGGCGGCCATTCCTGAAATCGAAGAACTTAATATTGGTCACCATATAGTTTCACGATCCATTTTTGTCGGAATGGAAGAATCTGTCAAAGAAATGCTCATTTCAATCAAAAAAGGGGTAGGTCTGAGACCTTAAGTAATGCCTCATAACTAATTGTTACTAAAAGGTTAATTCTGCGCCAAGGATTGATGGCATGAAAAGTGCCGTTTAATGGAGTATTATTAAGAATGCCAATTTCTTGACAAGGTCCAGGCGATGAGTGAAATCTATAAAAGTACCAGCATGGCCCGCGAAAATTCTGCCGCTCGTGAACGCGGTGAATCTGTCGCGCGAGAATACGAACGCGTTGTGAATACTTTTAACAAAATCCTGCAATTTAAGGAAAAAATTCGATTGTCCCTTGAAAATCGTATCTTCGACTTACAGGAACATTTGAGCGGTGATGCTGACAAACTGTGTACTTTGACAAGAAATATTGAAATTTACGATTTGAATGTTATTAAAATCGCCAGCAATCTTGACGATTTGCTGACTGAGGAAACCCGTCTCAAGGACAATTACAATAAATTATTGCAAGGCGCTTCAATGGATATAGTGGGTGCCAGTGTGGCAGATGATGCTCTGGCGCAGGTGAGTTCCACTGGTGGTGAACCCTCTACAGAAAATCTCATGCAGAAGGGGAACCATTATCTGGACATTTTAAGTTCATCGTTTCAAAAGCTGGATGATGACCTGCGATCCGTCAGTTCTTTGAGAACAGAAATGCTCAATGCCAGATCGGAAATTTTCAGGAAAAAGGAGCAGGCACTTGATAAAAAAGCCGTCCTTGAAGAGAATGGACGCCATCTGGAGGATGAGCTAGAGAAAGTTGAATCGGATTTTGAGGTATCGGTTAGGGAAGAGGAGGTTCTGACCCTTGAGTATGCTCAATTAATCAATAAGGTGGAAGGTTGCATTGTTATCAGCGAGGACATTGACAGAGTATTGTTTTCCTCCCTGACTGCCGCAGATGAAACTCAATAGTCTCTCCGCTTGAAACGCTGATTCCTGAGTGTCCCGCCAATGTTATTATTGACTTGAGTTTACATTTTCTGCATAATCTCTCTTTATCGGGACAGGAAAGCTTTGCTTTTTCTGTCCCTTTGCTTATTTCCCTTTTAATCAATGGTTTCTGCATTTGATTGTGAGGAAAAACGCAGGGCCTCAGATCATTATCTATATCCAATTTATATTGTAATTTGCGGGCTTTCTACCCTCCTGTCCTTTAATTCCACTGACAGGTTGCAAGGGCCTTATACCTAGCAAAATTCCGGTATCGCAGGAGGTTGCCTGTCGAGCCGTTTTAAGGAGGAATTTCCATATCATGCCTGCCAAGGTAGCTATTAACGGATTCGGAAGAATCGGTAGAAATGTATTCAAGTGCATTCTTGAAGACAATGATTGTGCTTCTTTATTTGAGGTTGTCGCAGTTAATGATTTAACCGACCCTAAAACGCTGGCCCATTTGTTTAAATTTGATTCTGTTCAGGGAATAACTTCGGCGCAGGTGGAAGCAACCGAAGAAGGTTTGACTATCAACGGGAAAATAATCCGTATTTTGGCCGAACGGGACCCTGCCGCTTTGCCCTGGAAGGAATTAGGGGTGGACCTTGTGATTGAGTCCACGGGTATATTTACCAAACGAGCTGACGCTGAGAAACATTTAACAGCTGGCGCTAAGAAAGTCGTCATTTCCGCTCCGGCCACTGACCCTGATGTCACACTGGTGCTGGGGGTTAATGAGGACATGTATAAGCCAGGATCGGATAAGATTATATCAAACGCTTCTTGCACCACAAACTGTCTGGCGCCGATAACAAAAATTCTTCATGAAAAATTGGGAATCGAAAGGGGCGTGATGACGACGATCCATTCGTTCACCAATGATCAGCAGATTTTGGATCTCCCCCATAAAGACCTGCGTCGAGCGCGGGCGGCTTCTGTATCGATGATACCCACAACGACCGGGGCGGCGAAAGCTGTGACACGGGTCATGCCGGAACTGGAAGGCAAGCTGGATGGTATGGCCATTCGAGTGCCAACTCCCAATGTTTCTATCGTCGACTTTGTGGCAGATGTTGGTAATGACACAACTGCCGAAGAAGTAAACGATATGTTCAAAACAGCTTCAGAGGGCGATTTGAATGGTGTTCTGGGTTACGAAACAGCTCCTCTCGTATCGGTGGATTATAACGGTAACTCGTGTTCTTCTATCGTTGATGCTCTATCTACCAAGGTTATTGGCAAAAGGCTGGTGAAAGTGCTGGCGTGGTATGATAACGAATGGGGTTATTCTTCCCGCATACGCGATCTATTGAAACTGATCGTCAACAAAGGGCTTTAGAATGCTATGAGACGTCCCATTATTGCGGGCAACTGGAAGATGAACATGCTCATTTCCAATGCCGCTGAATGGGTGGATGAATTACTGGTGCACTTGCCAGTTTCGGATGAAGTAGATGTTATCGTGGCACCGCCATTCACGGCCTTGGCGGCAGTCCAGGATCGCATTGAGAAAAGTAAAATTTTGCTGGCTGGGCAAAATATAGGGCCTGAACCTGAGGGTGCACGAACCGGAGAGGTTTCGGCGGCCATGCTCAAAGATGCCGGATGCGATTACGTTATACTCGGGCATTCAGAAAGACGACAATTTTTTGCTGAATCCGATGAACTGATTAATCGAAAGTTGAATATTGCCTGTGACCATGGATTAATCAGCATCATATGTGTGGGGGAGTCTCTCGAAGAAAGGAATGCCGGGCAGACTCATGATGTTGTTGAGAGGCAGCTGGTCGGGGGGCTGGCGAGTGTTGTTGGCGGGCAACTCGATAGGCTTGTTATAGCTTATGAACCCGTCTGGGCAATAGGAACGGGACTCAATGCCAGCCCGGAGCAGGCTCAGGATGTTCACCGATTTATAAGAAACTGGATTAATAAAATATTTGGATCGGAGCAATCTGCGGTTATCAGGGTCATCTATGGGGGAAGTGTGAAACCCGAAACCAGTGCACCGCTCATGGCTCAGCAAGATATAGATGGTCTTCTGGTTGGCGGAGCCAGCCTGAAGTCAGACTCTTTTTATGATATTATAAATTCGTCGCTATAAAGTTTATTAAGGGAGATCAACTCCAATGCACACCTTGGTTATTATTTTACATGTAATTTGTACCTTATTTCTTATTCTCGTCATCCTTCTGCAAACCGGAAAAGGGGCCGCAATGGGTTCTGGACTTGGTGCCGGAAGCAGTCAAACGATGTTTGGCAGTTCTGGCGCAAGTAATTTTTTGACCAAAATGACAACAGCCATAGCGACACTGTTCATGATTACCTCTCTGACTTTAGCGACTATGTCCTCAAAAGAAAAATCTCGTTCTATTATGCCAGATTCAGAAACCCCTGCCGCGACAAGTCCAGCATCACCCGTGCCCGATAAAGCTGATGAAGGGAAGTCACAATAAATAAGAGCCGATGTGGTGGAACTGGTAGACACGTGCGCTTGAGGGGCGTATGGAGCGATCCGTGGGAGTTCGAATCTCCCCATCGGCACCATTTTCGTTATCAAGTCAGAAGATTTATATATTCAAATAACTTTTCATGATCTTCAAAACTAATAAAAAGGACCAAAAGGAAAAAGAGCCTGTACTGCAGAATGAATTCATGGGTCGTGTTTGCAGGTTTCTCCTGATATTCATCAATAGGAATTCCTTCGTGAAAGAAGGAGATACTGAAGTTGACTTGTTTGAGAGAGCTGACAAAGTGATGTACGTTTCCAAGGATAATGGCAGGAATCGTGTGGAGCTAATTACTTGATATATGCAGGCCGCGACTCTTGAAGGAATATTTATAAATCCCAGGTTCATCTTTATTTTTCTCACTTTTCTAATCACCACCGCCAATATTCTTGTTGGTGTTAGCATACTCCCCAAAGACAAAAGAAAAAGAGGTTTTAAACTTCACCAACTGATTCATGGTGCTGTGATTATCTGCTATTGCATGTTTTTATGGGAGACACATTCCTATATGGGGAATGGGTGGTTTAACTACGCGGTGCTGGCCTATTTTCTGTTTGTTGTTCCTGTCACCCGCAGAATTGACATCACTCTGCATGCCATATTAGCTTCGGTTGGGTTAGTTTTACTGGTGGGAATAGCGACCTTCAGTGTTTTATGATTGCAGGATAGCCTTTGTCAGTCACATATTTCCTGAAACGAATAGATGGGGTACAGTGTGTTCACGCGGTCGACTTTTAAGGAATTAGATAACTAATGGATGCATTCGATATAGTTATTGTTGGAGGCGGTTCGGCGGGTATATCAGCGGCTATGCGCGGAGCCGACCAAGGTGCACGGGTTTGCCTCATAGAGCAGGAAAGGATTGGCGGTGCATGCTTCCGGAAAGGCTTGTACCCCTACAAAGCGGCTATGACTGCGTTAAATAACAATAGCTCGGATGTTACGGTCAACGGTATCATTGATGATAAAAAGCTTGCTCAGCATGTAAAAAGGGTAGTCGAATCGGTGGCAATAAACTGGGAGTCTAGACTCAGCGAGCTTGGGGTGGATATTCGATTGGGCCGAGGAGAACTGCTGTCTCCCGGGGTAATCCGTATTAATGCGAACGATGCCATTTCGGAGGTTCGCGGAAAAAAAATTATAATTGCGACCGGATCTCAGCCCGCCTCATTGCCGACCCTTCCCTTTGAAGATGATGTTGTTATTTCTGCAGATGATGTTTTCGAGAATATGAGCACTCCAAAATCTGTGTTTGTTTTGGGTGGCGAGGCCAGTGGATGTGAATTAGCAGTATTGTTCCAGCGATTGGGTAGTAAGGTTTTCATGAGTCATCATGAACCGCGACTGTTAATGGGGCAGGACCCGGATATTACGGATGCGATAGAATCCTCGTTAAAAAAATTAAAGGTCAAAATTCTGCTTGGAAAAAAACTTTCATCTTATTACAAGAATGATGGGTTGCTTGATATCACATTGAGTGGAGGCATTAAGTTTCAAGTTGAGAAAATTGTATTGAATCTTGGTCGTGACGGAAACTCAATTAACCTTGGATGCGAAGGTTTGGGAATCAGGCTAGGTGAACGTAAAGAGATTCTTGTAAATGAATTTTTAGAGACCAGCACAGCAGGCATTTTTGCAGTGGGTAGTGTCACCGGACGGAGGTCTACCACAGGAATTTCTGAGGAAGAGGGCAGAATTGCGGTGGATAATGCTATGGGAAAAAATAAAGCTGTGAATTTTGACTGGACTCCTTTTATAATCAGTGCAGAATCTGAAATAGCGTGTGTGGGTTGTTTTGCTGAGGAGGCTCATCACAAGGGATTCAGGGCTGTCGAGGGGAAATTTGAATCAAAGAATCTGGACTACTCATTGCTTCGTGGTGAGGATGGGGGCTTTTTCAAGATTGTTGCAGACGCAAGAAGTGGGATTGTAATTGGTGGCCAGATCTACTCAAACCATGCCTCACAATTGATTCCTTTGGTGTTACTGGCCATGAAAAAGGGAATGAAGGTGGGAGCTCTTGCTTCTCTGGCCTGTGACGGGTCTGGAGAAAATCGAGGAATAAGGGAAGCGGCACGTGCTTGTAGCAGGGCTTTAAAGGCGCAACTCAAAAGCCCGTAAGTGGAATAAATAACTTATCTTGACTGGTTTTTCCTTTTGTGTTAAAAACCAATTTTCCTAGGGTGGGAAGCTTGTCTCATCATCCCGAAAAGAGGGTGGCGGTAACTTCCCAAAGCTTTGAATTTCTGGAGTTTTTTTATGGCTGAGGCCGAGGCAGGTTTAAAAGAAAAACCGGCAAAATCTGCTGGAAAAAAGTCAGGTAAAAAAAAGGAAGAAAATACAGATACGCTCTGGTCGCGCAGGGATTTCTTTTCTCTTGCGGGTTGGGCCAGTTTCATGGCGTCACTGGGTCTTTCCGGTTTGTATTTTACCCGTCTTCTTTTCCCTCGGGTTTTATTCGAGCCGTCTCCTATTTTTAAGGCAGGCAAGCCCAGCGATTATACGGTGGGCGAGGTTAGCACTAAATGGGTTAAGGAACAGAGGGTTTGGATTGTCCGCGACCTGGAAGGTATATACGTTATATTTGCTCTTTGCACTCATTTAGGGTGCACTCCGCGTTGGTTGAAAACAGAATCCAAATATAAGTGTCCCTGCCATGGTAGTGGGTTTACCAAGCAGGGGGTCAACTTTGAGGGGCCAGCGCCAAGGGCGCTGGAGAGGCTTAAGATAGAAGTCGGCCCGGATGGGCAGATCGTCATCGATAAAAGTAAAAAATATCTTATGGAAAAGGACGAATGGACAAAACCGGGCGCGAAGTTGTTTGTTTAGCGGTCTAAGATTTTTTATGTTCTTTTTTTCTTTTTAGTTGTCCTTCTCATTTTCATTGGAGGGTTAGTATTTTGGCGGCAAAGAAACCAGAAATTCCCAGCATTGCTGATCTTGTGGCAAAGGTTAAAAGCGGGGAAATTTTTGATGAAATAAAAAAGGTTATTGTAGAATCTCAGGTGTGGACTTCTTCGTTCCGTCATGGCTACGCTGACACTCCGAGAAACAGGGTTCTTCAGATTGCCAGTAACGTCTGGCTCCATCTCCATCCTGTAAAAATCCATCGACACGCATTGCGTATCAAGTTCACTTGGTGCATGGGAGGAATCACCTTCCTTCTGTTTTTGTCTACTGTCGTGACGGGTGTTATTTTGATGTTTTATTATCGTCCCGTGGGCGAATATGCTTATTTTGACATGAAATATCTTCAGTACGATGTTCCCTTCGGGATGTTGATGCGTAATATGCATCGATGGGCGGCGCACGCTATGGTTATTACGGTTTGGCTTCATATGTTCAGGGTTTTTCTAACTGGCTCGTACAAACCGCCCAGGGAGTTTAACTGGGTTATCGGCGTATTTCTTGTTACGTTCACACTGTTGCTGAGTTTTACCGGTTATCTGTTGCCTTGGGATCAATTGGCTATGTGGGCGGTAACGGTAGGTACCAATATGGCTCGCGCGACACCGTTCCTTGGTAATGAAGGGCCTTTTGCAGAATATGTGGGGGTTACTCCGAGATACGACGCCCGTTCTGTGCTCCTTGGAGGGAGTCTGGTTGGACCGCCTGCTTTGCTTCGGTTTTACGTTTTGCATTGTATATTTATTCCGTTGGTGGCGGGCGCTTTGATGATTGTGCATTTCTGGCGAATCAGGAAAGATGGTGGTATTTCCGGTCCTCTTTAATATTTCCTGTTTTGTGATTTGTTGAAAGGAAGGTTTGTATGGCGGCAGAAGCCCCAAAAGATAAAGTAGAGGGTTTAGCGGAGAAAGTTCATGTATGGCCCTATCTGGTGCGAGTTGAATTTCTCTGTGCGCTTTTTACTATTATTGGTTTGACGGTCTGGTCCATTGTTATCGATGCCCCTTTGGAAGAGGCCGCCAATCCCACTAAAACTCCCAATCCTTCCAAAGCTCCGTGGTATTTTCTCGGACTTCAGGACATCCTCGTTTATTTCGATCCATGGTTTGCTGGTGTTGTTGCCCCTGTGCTTATTATTGTGGGGCTCATGTTAATCCCTTATCTCGATATCAATCCCAAGGGGAACGGTTATTACACATATACCGAGCGCAAGGTGGCAATCTGGGTTTACAGTTTTGGATTTTTAGTGTTATGGATCGCGCTAATTATAATGGGTGTTTTCCTGCGTGGTCCTGGCTGGAACCTTTTTATGCCATGGCAATACTGGGACCCTCATAAGGTTGTGGCTTTGACCAGTGTTGACTTACCCTACGCTTTTGGTGTGCGCACTTATAATATGGCCATGCTATTTGGAGGCGTTGTCATTGGTGGTTATTTTGCGCTGGGAACAGCGGCTTATTTGTTTCTTGAACGAAAAGCTATTAAAGCTGTGGGTTTATTACGCATGTTAATCAAGGTACAGCTTTACCTGATTATGATAGGCATAGTAATTAAGATTGTTCTGCGTTTGGGGTTTAATATCAAATATGTTTGGGTCACGCCCTGGTTTAATATTTGAGTGGGTTTGTTTTTGATATACCGATATTGTTAAAGTTTTCCTGAGAAAATACATTGAGCACTCCAGAAGATTCAAATCCAGAAGAAGAGTCTGAGAAAGTAGAAAAGCAGTTTATCGATGAAGAGGTTTCCTACAGTTTTCTCTTCTTTGCTACCTGCGGCATTCTCTTGTTTGTCACCCTGTGGGCGTTTTGGGACGATGAATTCAGTCGTCGCGGATTCAAGCAGTACCAGAACGAATATTTCAAATCTCAATACTCTTTCGCTGAAGAAAAATGGAAAGCCGCTGATAAAAAAATTGCTGCTAAAGAACAGGAACTAAAAAATAGTTTGAGTCAGGTGACCAGCGAACTTGATGCCTCTGATGAATACCAACTTCTCGCTGATCAGGTTCTGGATGCTGAAATAGCCCTTGCCGAGGTAAAAGAAGAAAAGAAATTTGCCGGAAGTCGTCTCGACGAAGCTTACTACTTTTACAAGAAGGCAATGCACGAAGGTGAAAACTTTGATGTGCAATTGGCAAAAGTTCACGAAGTTGAAGAAGAGATTAAGGAGTGGGACCCTGTTATTGCAGGAAAGGCAAAAGAGTTAAAAGTTATAGAGGATAAACTTCTTGCCAAGAAGGCCAAACAGGAAAGCCTTAACAAAGAATTGCGAAACCTGATAATGGACAGGGATGCCGCTCAACGGACAATGGATTTCTACAAACCATTTCCTTTTTTCTGGCGTCCAGCGGCAGTAGAGCAGACGGTCATCCCCGGTTTCGGGAAAAACAGTTTTTCTGAAATTATTTATCGGGTGGACCGATGCATGACCTGCCATATATCTTATAGTGACACCCGTTACGAGAACCATGAGATACCACTCAAATCGCATCCTAATCAGGAAATCCTGATCAAAAAACATCCTCCTGAGCGTACTGGTTGCACCTGGTGTCATCTCGGGCAAGGCACGGCGACTGCGCCGGCGGAGCATGCTCACGGGTCGCACCACGAAACCGATCAGACCACTGAAATTAATGAGCCTATCAATCGCGGTATTTTCATGCAGTCGACCTGCCGTAATTGTCATGCTGATGTAATCAATCTGGAAGGGGCGCCAATTCTATCAAAAGGCAAACGCCTGTTTCTCAAGCTGGGTTGTCATGGCTGTCACCTTGCTGATGGATATGGTGATGAACGCAAGGTTGGGCCAAGGTTGACTCGCATTGCCGCCAAAGTTGATCCGAGTTGGTTTTTCAGGTGGGTTAAAAAACCAAAAGATTATCTTCCAAAAACAACGATGCCTGATTTCGGATTCAATGATAAGGATGCTTTTGCCGTTGTGGCCTATCTTATGGCTTCCTCTGACAAGGACTATAGCCTCGCAGAAAAGTTTGAATCAGGTGATCCTGATAAAGGTAAAAAGCTTTTCAAAACTGTTGGTTGTCTCGCTTGTCATGAGCTTGACGGGCAGGGTGAGGTATTTGGTCCGGACTTGAGCAATATTGCCAATAAAGTAAGTGCCGATTGGATTGTTACCTGGCTAAGTGGTGCGAAATCATACAATGATCATAGCATCATGCCCGACCTTAGACTTTCCAGGGAAGAGGCTTCGGATTTAGCTTCTTATCTGATGCAATTTGGCAAAAAGAAACATATTCCGGGAATTGAAAAAGCGATTAGTAATCCATCATTGATTGAATACGGCGAGAAAGTTGTCAGACGTCGGGGCTGTTTCGCTTGTCATGATATTAATGGCATGGAGAAAGAGGGACGAATTGCTCCTGAGTTGTCTGCTTTCGGGCGAAAAATGATAATGGAGCTGGAATTTGGTGATTCGCATGTACCTCATACATGGGAATCATGGGTACGTACTAAACTGAAGAAACCCAATTCTTTCCGTACTGAACGCGTCCTGGACAAGATGCCTAATTTTCATTTGAAACCTGATGAAATAGATGCATTGGTTGTTCTGCTAAAAGGTTTTAATGGAACAAAAGTCCCTGAGCAATATAGAAAAAATTTGTCGGAGAAAGAACAGATTATTGAAACAGGACGACGTTTGATTACCAAGTATAACTGTAAGGGCTGTCATCACGTCGAAGGTGAGGGTGGCTTGATTCAAAAATATATTGAAGGAAAGGCATTTTATCCGCCACCGCTTGAATTGGGTAGTTATCATGTGGGTGAAAGAATCAAGGGGTCATGGTTATTTTCTTTCCTGAAAAATCCAACCAAAGTAAGAACATGGGTCAAGGCGCGTATGCCTACTTTCTTTTTGACGGATAAAGAAGTCCGCGATTTGACCGCTTATTTTGAAGCTTTGTCTCCTGCGGAAATTCCATATGAAGCTGGCATCAATACCCAGAAAGCCAAGAACCAGATTGAAACTGGCGTCAAGGCGGTGAATTATATGGATTGTGGTAAGTGCCATGATGAAGGGGCTAAAGGTATCGACTTTTCCATCGCCGGTGAAAGGTTGCGGCAGGATTGGATTCCAAAGTGGTTAAAAAATACAAGAGAAATGATTCCCTGGACCAAAATGCCTTCTCATTGGGATAAGAAGGGTGAGGAGTTAGTCGTTAAAACCAAATTCAAAGAACTTAATACTATTGGCTCTGTTGATGCGCAGGTTGAATCTATAAAAGATTTCATCATCTCCTACAATATCGCTGAATTTGATGATTCGTTGGTACTTGGTGAATCAGCCGAGGAAGATGATGATGAAGAGGATGGCGATGATGAAGAAGGAGATGATGAGGAGGAGGAAGATGACGAAGAAGAATGATCATCTCTTCCTTTTCTGAGTATTGCTGAAATATACTATATATCGAGTTAAGATAATTAATAACCAGCTAATTATTTCTGAGAGTATTTAAATGGAAAATTCAGGATTAGAGAACTTTCTCCTTATTGCATTTAAACCCGATAATATTCCCATTGGCGCAATGCTTGGGTTTGTTGGCTTTGTTTTCTGGATTGCTATTCGACAGATGATCGTTCATGATCGTTTGATCAAGGAGGGCAAAAAAGAAAAAATATGGGATGAAATGATTAAGTAGTGGGAATTTTTTTAATAACCGGTTTTTCTTTTATCATTGGCATTATCCTGATAATGCTTCTTAAGAACGCTTCGCCCCCGCCTCCCAAAGAACAAATCCATTTTGACGGTCCTGATGATGTTCCTTTATTCATGAGGGACAATGAAGTATTTAAAGAAAAATGTATTGAATTTCTCTCCAAGTTTAATCTTGAACACAAACACTCCATCTGGACCAATAACAGCGAACTTGAAATTGCCATGTTTGACGAAACACCTGTTGTCGGCGGTGCCTACCTGGCGCTTTGTATAATTAATCCACAAAACAATACAGTTGATGCTCTTACGGTAAGAGGATTTCTTGATACGGTAAAGGGGGAGGGTGCTTCCAGGGGAATCATCATTACTACTGGATATTTTGAAGACAAAGCGATCAACGCTATCGAAGAGGAACCTGTCGAACTGGTAAATATCGTTGACTTTGTTTCATACCTCAAGAAATTTGATATCTACGAATGATGAGTCTATGTGATCTTCAAATTGCATTAATTCAGATCAATTAGTCTGCAAAATTCTACCGTTTTCATTTCTGGTAATATTTCATTATTAGCAGTTTCCCTAAATTTCTTATGTTATTATTAGAATATGAAAATTTGTAAAATTCTTAGAGATACTCGCCCTGCATTTTCGTTTGAGTTTTTCCCACCTAAAGATGATGATGGATTCGATCAATTATTCAAAACAATTGACCGTTTAAAATCCTGGAATCCAGCTTTTGTGTCGGTGACTTATGGGGCGGGAGGGAGTACCCGCTCTAAGACTATTGATTTGGTTGGTCGCATTAAAAATGAAATCGGACTGGAAAGTATGGCCCATTTAACCTGTGTTGGGCATGATTCACAGGAAATCCGCTCGGTTCTTGAAAGTTTGCGCGATAAAGGAATTGATAATGTACTGGCCCTTCGTGGTGACCCTCCCAAGGGAGATACGGATTTTGTCAAACCTGAAAACGGTTTTGGATTCGCTTCAGAATTGGTGGAATTTACTCATAAGGATTTTTCTTTTTGCATTGGTGTTGCTGGTTATCCAGAAGGACATCCGGAGTGTCCTGATCCTCGTGAGGGATTGAAGCATCTCAAAAATAAAATTATTGCTGGTGGCAGTTTTATCGTGACTCAATTATTTTTTAATAATAAAGTTTATTTTAATTTTGTTAAGGAATTGCAAGATATAGGGGTAGATACCCCTGTCATTCCCGGTATCATGCCGATTCTTAATTTTCAGCAGATTAGAAGATTTACTAAAATGTGCGGTGCTACTGTCCCTGATGAATTACTGGCCCGTTTGGAATCGGTTCAGGATGATCCAGATGCAGTTCGTGAAATTGGGATTGATCATGCAACGGCTCAATGTGGCGAATTGTTATCGCAGGGGGCGCCAGGCATTCATTTTTATACCCTTAATCGCTCGCGTGCGACATTATCTGTATTAGAGCGTTTGAAGAGTCTCAGTATCGATTCATAATCCATATTATTCATTCCGTGCGTATTCTCTTTGTCCTTTATTTTCTATTGATTTATTTTCAGGGCGCGGGCATTGCTTTTGATGAATATGCCAAACGGAGTAATGTGACAGATGATATGGTTCTCATCCCAGGCGGAAAGTTTAAAATGGGGTGCAATCAATTTGGCCCAAGACATGGTGGTCCTGAGCATGTTGTGCATTTGGATGCATTCATGATTGATAAATATGAGGTCAGCAACAAACGGTTTGAGCAAATTGATAAAGATCATGAATTACGTCGCAGTGTTCTTTCTTATTGTGATGACTGTCCTGTCACTAAAATTAGTTGGTATGAGGCGGTTGATTTTTGCTACCTCACTGGTAAAACTCTTCCAACAGAGGCTCAGTGGGAAAGAGCGGCGGGCGGTAATGATGGATGTGCTTTCCCGTGGGGAAATGATTTCGACCCTAAAGCAAATCAGGCTTGGGGCGGATTAAAATTACGTGATAATACTAAGCCGGTTGGAAGTTTTCCTCCTAATGAAAATGGAATATATGATATGGCCGGGAATGTCTGGGAATGGGTGAGTGATTGGTATGCCTCGGGATATCATTTTCCTGAATTTCTTTATAACCCCAAGGGACCCAGTAGGGGTGTTATGAAAGTTCGTCGAGGAGGTTCGTGGTCAGACAGCATCAACGCAATGGCTACGGGATATCGGGACTGGAGTTATCCTTTATCACGTGGTTTTAATGACATCGGTTTTCGGTGTGCGATCAATATCAAAATAAAAAAGTTAGATGATATCTCTACCCAGGATTGAATATATTAACAGGCTGATTGACGAATCTCTTGCTGAGGGTGATGACTCTATTGAGCTTAAAGGGAAGTTTATTGGAGATGAAGGGGTTGAAGCTCTCGTTCAATCCGAAAGACTTAGTGAGATTGAGGACCTTGATTTATCCAAAAACTCGATTACCTGGCGCGGCGCGGTCCATCTGTTTAGTTGCGACCGTTTTAAAAAACTCAAACGCCTTTATCTCAAAGAAAATAATATTGCTGACAAGGGAGCATTTGCTATGGCAGAGGCTCCATTTCTTGAAGGACTTTCGGTTCTTGATATTTGTTTCAATAATATTGAAACTTCCGGCGGTGCCGCTATAGCAAATTGCCCGCACTTCTCAAAACTGCAGGTGTTAAATCTTCAAGAAAATCAGGTGGGCGACGAGACCCTTATAGCCCTTGCTAAAAACTCTCAGTTTGGAAATTTGAGAAAACTGAATTTTTACCGCACTGGAATTTCGGTTATGGGGATCAAGGTACTTGCAAAGTCCAAGGTCTTGAAAAAAGTAAAGCACCTCAATCTGGGGCGTAATTATCTTCATCCAGATTCTGCGAAGGCTCTTGCAAACACCAAGACCCTGCTCAATATTGAAACTCTTCTCATGATGGAAAACTACCTGGCAGATGAAGGGGTCAAGAGCATTATGGATTCCAAATCATTCACCAAACTAAAAACATTCAAAGTTCTTTGAAGAAGATTTATTCATCATGACGCATCCTCTTTTAGAGCCACTTGTCTCCCATCTTCCTGCCACAGCTTCCTCTCGTCTATTGATTGAACAGGGTAATGACTATCGGGAAATTTCTCCCCAGTTGAACAATGAACTCCAGTGGTTATGTCAGCCTGAGTCAATTGGTGCTGATAATCAATCTGGCAGATGGCATCTGGAGCAAAGTGGATACGCAGAATGGCTCAAAAACGCAGAAGAGGATGATTTCGTCAGGATGGCAGGAGTGTTGTAGTTACTCCTGGACACCGCTTCTGCTTTGGATAAAGATGAGGATGAATGAGTTTGACACTGCTTGTCATTCTTAGGGTACTCCTTCGGCTTAGCGTTCAGAATAACAAAGTGTCTATTTCATGTCATGCTGAGCTTGTCGAAGCATCGCGCCTTAGCGATTTTGATGGGCATCAGTGAAAATGTCCCCTCAACAATACCGATCATTGAGCCAGGGTTCGGCTGTGTTCGAATACCCCCGCTGTTCCCAATAGCCCAATTCGTCCTTATTTCGGAATTCAATCTCACCGATCCATTTAGCTCCCTTCCAAGCATATAATTGAGGCGTGATCATTCTGACAGGGCCTCCATGCTCTCTGGTCAGCGGTGATCCTTCCCACTGGTGGACCAGCAGGACATCATATTTCATAGCCTCTTCCAGCGGCAGATTCGTGCTGTAAGCGTCATAAGCTTTGATGTAAACAAACTTTGCTTCTGGAAGAATTCCACAATGATTGGCGATGTCGCTGAACTTGACTCCGCGCCATTTGTTATCCAGTCGGCTCCAGGAAGTCACGCAATGAAAGTCGGATACATCGTCGACTTGAGGGAGTGCCATGAACTCATCCCAGGAAAACATTTTCGGATTTTTTACCAGCCCCGAGATGGTAAGCGACCAATTCTCTAGTGGAATTTCAGGTTGAATGCCTATATCAAGAACCGGCCAGTTTTCGACAATCTTTTGACCTGGAGGATGTTTGGGGCTTCCATCTCTGTTTGGTGGCCCCTCACCTTGCGGTAACGGACCTTTCCATTTCTGCTTTTGCTGGATGGCCTTCCTGTATTGAGCCAGTTTTTCCCGGTCGGCTATTCGTTTTGAATCAGGATCGTATGACATGTGCCTTCATGTAAAATATTAATAAAGTGTATATAAACTATTGTCATTAAAATATAAATGGTAATACGTATCGAGGTGAGATATTATTGCTTTTTATAGGATGTCAAATTATAGAGAGAGTTACAACAAATATTTATTAGTTCATGGAAT
>CAJWQP010000025.1 GCA_913045445.1 uncultured Nitrospina sp.
ATTATTTATCAATATTATAAATGGGAACACAGACAGGTTCAACCACTTATGGATTATAAAGCTCCTATCCTTCCCAACTCGCGCAGGCGATGATTTGACATTTCATCATCCATTTTTTAGTATGCCTTGCTGTCTCAACCTCATTTTATCCGTGTTGTCCGCAGAGCGTGGCAAGGAACTCACCTGAGATGTCCGAACTGAGAAAAGACCCAATTTCCAACCGATGGGTCATCGTGTCAAAAGAACGTGCCCAACGTCCTGATTACTATTCTTCCAAAGGTGATGGTTCAGGCGATGAACTATGTCCATTCTGCCCCGGAAATGAAAAGATGACTCCGCCGGAAATCCTGGCGTACCGTGAAGACGGAACGTCTGCAAACAAACCAGGGTGGACATTGAGGGTTATACCCAATAAATATCCGGCACTCAGAGATGGAGCGGATTTTGTGCCACTCGGTAGCGGATTATTCCATGGGCTAAGCGGCATCGGCTCTCACGAAGTCATTATTGAGCACCCATATCACATGACAGAACTGGAACACCTGCCGGAAAACCATATAACAGACTGCTTCCGCGCATTTAAGAAACGACTGGTGGATCTTAAATCTGATCCACAGCTTCAACACATAACTATTTTCAAAAATCATGGCAAATCAGCGGGAACCACTCAGGAACACACTCACTGCCAGCTAGTCGCCCTGCCCGTTATACCGAAAGAAGTCTCTGAACAAATTTCTAGATGCAGACATTATTATTCTACAAATAATATTTGTATCTATTGCGACATCATTTCTCAGGAACGCTCGCAAAACCTGCGCATCGTGGCGCAAAACGAAAGTTTTATCGCCCTGTGTCCATACGCTTCACGCTTTTCTTTTGAAATCACGATCCTGCCCCTGAACCATTCCGCACGTTATGAAAATTGTAGTGATCAGGAGTTGTCATCGTTCGCCGAATTGTTCAAGGAGACACTGACTCGGCTACGCAAGGTATTGGACAACCCCCCTTATAATTTCGTCCTGCATACTGCCCCCGTTCAAAAAGATGATGAAACGGACTCTATTTTCCACTGGCACCTTAGCATCTTTCCAAAGCTGACCACACTGGCTGGGTTTGAAAAGGGAACAGGGGTGTACATAAATCCTACTCTACCGGAAGAAGCCGCAGAAACTTTAAGGAACGCGCACATTGAGTAAAAGTTTAAAAATTCTTCTTGCCGCATCTGAAGGTCACCCCTTTTCCAAAACGGGTGGATTGGCCGATGTCATGGGCGCTCTTCCCATGGCGCTATATGAAAAAAATCACGATGTTCGAGTAATTCTGCCCAAATACCGGTGCGTTACCGACTGTAAAAAAGCAATTGAACCGATTGATATTGAATTCAATATTCCCGTCGGCTCGGACTCGCATAAAAGCCGTCTGGCAAAAAGTGACCTTGCCGAAAAGGTTCCTGTTTACCTGGTGGGAAATGATTTCTTTTTCAACCGTGAAGGAATTTATGGCACGCATGGAACCGACTATAAAGATAATGCGGAACGTTTTATTTTTTTCTGCCGGGCGATTCTTGAATCCTGCAAAGCCCTCTCTTTTTATCCGGACGTCATTCATTTAAACGACTGGCACACGGGGCTGGTTCCTGTCTATTTGAAATCGGAATACGCACATGATGAAAATTTTAAATCCACCCGCACGATATTTTCCATACACAATCTGGCCTACCAGGGTAACTACCCTGCCGACACGATAAAGCTTTCAGGACTGCCGGATTCTCTGTTTTCTCATGATGGCCTTGAGTTCTACAACCAGTTCAGTTTTATGAAAGGTGGACTAATATACTCAGACCTGCTCACCACTATGAGTCCGACTTACAGCAAGGAAATAATGACTCCTGAACTGGGTTGCGGGATGGAAGGGTTACTAAAGCATCGGGAGCAGGACCTCAGCGGTATACTCAATGGAGTTGATTACGCAGAGTGGAATCCTGAGTCGGACCCCAGAATAATCGCTAACTTCTCAGCTACTAACCTGAAAGGAAAACTCGATTGCAAGCGGGACCTGATCCAAACTTTCTCTTTGACCGTTGCCGTAGACACACCGATCATTGGCATGGTCACGCGTCTCTCTGAACAGAAAGGGATTGACCTGGTCATGGATGCGCTGGAGGAAATGCTAAACCTTGGAGCGGCATTCGTTTTGTTGGGAACGGGAAGCCCGGAGCATGAATCATTCTTTCAAAAAGCCATGGAAAAATATGCGGGAAAATGCGGAGTCCGCATTAAGTTCGATGAAACTTTATCGCACCAAATAATTGCCGGGAGTGACCTGTTCATGGTCCCTTCCCGATACGAACCTTGCGGACTCACGCAAATGTATGCGCTGAAATATGGCACGATTCCGCTGGTGCGTGCCGTTGGCGGTCTGCAAGACACGGTGAAGGAATACCAAGCCAAAACAGGTGAGGGAAGCGGATTCAAGTTCAATCAATACGAGAAAAAAGCCTTGATTAAATCAATGAACAAAGCTCTGGCCTTATATCAAACTCAATCTGCCTGGAAAAACCTCATGAAAAACGCCATGGAGGAAAATTTCGGCTGGCCCCGAATCGCGGATCAATACCTGCAAATCTACCAAAAAGCCCTGCGATGCGAAAGGTAGCTCTACAGGAAAAAAGCTGGCAACTCATTGCAGATAGAAGGATTACCTGTGGGTCTCGTTTCCCGTTGCAAATCATACCTGATTGTATTAAAACCTATACCGATTGACACATTCATTCGCGTTTTTCGTTTGCTCTGGCGACTTATCTGAATCTGATCCCCTGTAACTCATGATAAATATCCTCGTACTGGAAGTTGCAGAAAGCACAAGGCTTCTTAAAGAAGAACTGGGCAAGGACGGCTATCAAGTCACGCTGGCATCCAGCGAAGAGGAGGCTCTGGGGATCCTTAAAAATGACCCTACAGACCTGATCGCGGTGGTCAACCACTCCCCAAAACTCAATAGCATTGAATTCATGCGAAAACTGTCGGAAAACAACTTGAAAACTCCCATTATGCTGGGAACCGCTTCGGGACGCTACAAGCAGAATTTTCAGGTCTGGTCCTCCCGCGCACATGTGGTAAAATCATCCGATCTTGATGAATTGAAACTGGCCATCAAGAAAATTTTGTCTCAGTGAGTGAACAATCCATTTTACATATTGAAATAAATATCCTCTTTACGGATATACCATTATGACTGCACAATTACTCGAGCCAAGGTTTATCGCGGTTGAAGGCTGTATAGGCGCCGGGAAAACCTCTCTGGTGGGTCTGCTGGGAGAGCAGTTTGATGCGCAGGTCATTCGTGAAATGGATGAGGAAAACCCGTTTATAAGCAAGTTCTATCAGGATAGAGAATCCTTCGGCTTTCAGGCCCAGGTTTTTTTTTTACTGAACCGTTACAATCAGTATATGGAACTGGCGCAACGGGACTTATTCAGTTCGGTTGTCCTGGTTGACTATCTTTTCCAGAGAGACCGGCTTTTTGCCGCGCTCAACCTGAAAGATCAGGAACTAAAACTATACGATCAGATCTATTCCCTGTTAAGCAACAAAGTTCCGAAACCTGATCTGGTGATTTTCCTTCAGGCCAGCACCGATGTACTGCGTTCGCGTGTTGAAAAAAGAGGCCGTGAATATGAAGCTTTTATGGACCCGGATTATCTGGATAATGTTAATAAGTCATTCAATAATTTCTTCTTTTACTATTCAGAGACTCCGCTGTTGGTCATCAACACTAATGAAATTGATTTCGTGGAGAAAAAATGTGATCTTGAACAGTTGATAATTAAGGTCAATAGCCATAAAATAGGTAGAGAGTATTACAATCCGCTTGGATCCTGACCGGACCGTGACGGTGAAAGTTTTTCGAGAATAAATCGAGCTGGTTATGCTGAGGACCCTCTTAATGGGCTTCAAGCTGTAAAAAAACCTGCATCGATGATTTATAGAAATCTTTCCGCCCACCGGCCTCCTGTCGGCGGGCTTTTTTATTTAGCCGTTGGCGGACAAATGTTTGAAGGCCGCGACTCCCCAGGTTTTCTCGTAGACTCACATTTTAATCAGGTATCGCCGTGAACAAGAATAAAAAAACCGTTCCCATGATTATGGAACGAAAGCATTCTTCAAAAAAAATTGTAGCGCTCACTGCCTACGATTACAGTTTTGCCCGGCTACTGGATACAACCGATCTCGATATCATCCTTGTGGGTGATTCCCTTGCCATGGTTTCTCTGGGTCATGAAACAACGCTTCCTGTGACCATGGATGAAATGATCATCCATGTACGGTCAGTTAACAGGGGAAGCCACAACGCCCTGCTGGTAGCAGACATGCCGTTTATGTCTTATCAGGTCTCCGATGAGCAAGCCATCACGAATGCCGGTCGGTTCATTCAGGAAGCAGGCGCTCAGGCGGTAAAGGTTGAAGGCGGCGCACGGATGGCTGGACGAATCAAAGCGCTGACAGATGCCGATATCCCGGTCATGGGTCATATTGGCCTCACTCCTCAATCGGTCAACAAACTCGGCGGATATCGTGTTCAGGGGAAAAACTATAAGGACGCGCGCCAAATCAAGCAGGATGCTCGTAAGCTTCAGGAAGCTGGCGTTTTCTCCATCGTTCTTGAAGGGATTCCTGATGATCTGGCGGGAGAAATAACTCAGGAGGTCAGGGTTCCCACCATTGGTATTGGCGCGGGCGTTCAGTGCAACGGACAAATACTGGTACTACATGACCTGCTTGGGTTGGGTATGGACTCTTCACCCAAATTCGTCAAGCAATATGCAAATCTCGGTGACGAAGTTCAAAGAGCCGTTGGAAATTATATTCAAGAAGTACGGGGTGAGTATTTTCCTGATGAAGAGCATTCTTATAAATCTAAAACTCATAAACTTAAATCCGTAAGCGATGCGCATTAAGAATGGGTGCGCGCTATACATATAATCAATGATGGAAACGATCACCTCCGTTGAGGAGATGAAAGTCTGGAGCCGCCGGATTTGCGGCGATGATAAAGTTATAGGATTCGTCCCAACCATGGGTTGTCTTCACGAGGGACATTTGAGCCTCGTGAACGCTTCGCTCTCCGAATGCGATTCAACGGTGGTCAGCATCTTTGTCAACCCGGCACAGTTTGGGCCTGACGAAGACCTAGAGTCTTATCCCCGCACGCTTGAGGCAGATAAGGAAATCTTGCGCTCTACGGGTGTTGATGTTTTGTTCCTTCCGGCTAAAGAGGACCTGTATCCTGATGGATTCCAAAGCTTTGTCGAGATAGAAGGCAAGACAAATTATCTTTGCGGGAAAAGTCGGCCCGGTTTTTTTCGCGGTGTCGCAACAATTGTCCTGAAGCTATTCAATATTGTTAACCCGCACACAGCTTTTTTTGGTGAAAAAGACTGGCAACAACTGGAAGTGATCCGAACACTGGTCCGTGATTTGAACCTGGATATAAAAATTGCGGGTCAGCCTATTGTGAGGGAAAATGACGGACTCGCCATGAGTTCGAGGAACAGGTATTTATCAGAAGAAGGGCGACTGTCTGCACTTTCTCTTTCACAAGCTTTGAAAACTGCCCAAAGCCGTATTGAGCAAGGTGAACGTTCAACCGAAATCATCCGCAACGAAATCCGGCAAATGATAGAGCAGAAAAATGGCACGGAAGTAGATTATATCTCCGTATGTGATCCTGAAGACTTTTCAGAATCCGAGGAAATCCGTTCAAGAACACTCATAGCACTGGCGGTGCGGATTGGTAAAGCCCGCCTAATAGACAACCGTATTATAGAGAGAGCGTAATGCAAAGAACCATGTTGAAGTCCAAACTTCATCGGGCACGGGTGACCAGTGTCCTGATAGATTATGAAGGAAGTATCGAAATAGATGAAGACCTGTTAGATGAGGTGGGAATTTCCACCTATGAGCAGGTACATGTTTTCAATATCAATAATGGCCACCGGTTCGTCACCTACGTTATTCCTGGGAAAAGAGGCGGTAAGGCGATATCAATCAATGGTGCCGCCGCGCGGCTGGCACAGATAAATGATCGCATCATTATTGTGGCTTATGGTATTATGGATACAGATCAGGAAAAATGTACGCCAAAGGTAATGGTCCTGGATGAGCATAATCATGTCCTTGAAAAAAAGGGGATATAGTTTTTTTAGTATTGGATTTCTTATTTCTAGACAACACTATTCAAGCGAGTCGTTTATATAATGGATATTATAATCACGTTAGCATTGGTGTTCATGGTCTGGATGTGCATAGACTGCATTCAGCGTAAAGAACACTTCATCTGGATCATTATCATGGTGGTCCTGTTTCCAGTAGGCGCTGTTGCCTATTATTTCACGGTGAAGGCAAAAGCGGGGGGCATGCCGCGTCCAACTATCCTGCGAACCCCTCAAGTCAGGGATAGTGTCAAGGAAGTGGAAACCGAGGAAACCTTGCAACTCAAGGATATGATAGGAAAGTTCCACAAAGCCTATCATTACGAAAAACTGGGACATACCTATCTGGAACAGAAAAAATACCAATTGGCGGTTCCCCAGTTTAAAGAAGCGATTGAACGCGACCCCGATTCAGAAGAGGCACGTTATGGTCTTGCCAAGGCCTACCACGGTTTGGAACGATATGAAGAATCGGCTGAATCCCTCGAAGAGCTGGTTAAAGTAAATAAAAAGTATGATTACGGAAATGCTATTTTCGGTCTGGCAGAATGCTACCGGTTGGCAGGTAAGGAAGACAAGGCTATAGAAACATATAAGGAGGTCATCAATTCATTCCATTTTTTCAAAGCCTACTACCACTACGCAAACCTTCTCGACAAACGCGGCAAAAAAGAAGAGGCGATCAGTCAAATGAAATCACTCATCGGTTCTTCCAAAGATCTCCCGGATTACAAGCTGGAAAAAGAACGCTACTGGATCGATGAAGCATACAAATTTCTTAGAAAAAACGGCGTTGAGCTGGCTTGACCACACACAATCCGCAAAACTTTATATCAAAAAGAAAGTTTGAGCATGACGGTACTGGCACAAAACTTGAGGGCTATCAGGGAAAACCTCAACTGCACCCAAATGGCAATATCTGATGTGCTGGATATCGGATTCCGCACCTACGTCCGTTATGAAGCGGGAGAACGCGACGCCCCCGTGGCGGTGTTGGTCAAGTTGGCACGATTGGGGAATATTTCGCTCGACCGATTGCTCATCACCCCGATGACACGAGAGGACCTGAAAACTCCAGATGTGGAAAAAACACCGGCAACTCCTCGACCCATGGAAGTGATTGGTGGCGGACTGGAAGAAGGGCGTGTCATATTCAAAGGCTTGCGGAATGACCACCTGGTCACAACCGATAAATCAGAGAAAAACCTGCTCATCGAATATCGAAAACTCAACCGCTCCGGTCGTGAAAAATGTGTATTGGATGCCGAATGGATTCTCAATAATCCGAGAACCTTCAGGCGAAAGAAAAACCTCCGCACTTCCCGCAAAGCACAAAAAGCAAAAAACGCACAAAGGCTGAAACAAATGGCCAAATCCATCAAGAAAACCACCCTGAGAGGATAACCTATCTATATCACTTCCTTAAAAACTTTTTGAGGATGGAGTCCATCTCGAACAGGAGGGCTATGGGGCGGCCGTGAGGACAAGTGTAGGGCATCTCAGTCTGTTCCAAATCGGAGATGAGTTTTCTTATCTGGTCCAGATCCAGAGTCATATTAACTTTTATCGCATTCCGGCAGGACATCATAACGAGTATTTCCTCAAACTTCTCTTGCAGTGCTTCTTCATGTTGTTGTGCCGGAAGCATATCTACAATCTCCCGCATGATTTCCGCATGCTCATTATTTTTTAATATCGCGGGGACAGACCTCAATAGAAATTCGTTCTTGCCGAAGAGTTCCAACTCGAGCCCGAGTTCTTCCAGGCGATCCCGATGCAGGGCCAGTAATTCCGCTTCGCCGGGTGAAAATTCCAGTGCCAATGGAAACAATAACTGCTGAACCTCCACCCTTTTGTTCTTTGCCGCTTTGCTGAATCGCTCATACAACACACGCTCATGCGCGATATGCTGATCCACCACAAGTATCCCCTGTTTGCCCTGCATGAGAATAAATGAACGATCCAACTGCCCCAGAGGTTCAAACTCTGAATAAATAAGGTTGGCCACGGGAGTGGGTTTACTGCCAAATATTTCTACCTGTGGCGGCACAGGAACAGGCTGAGCCCGATCCATAGAGCTAGAGGAGTGTGACTCAGGGACTCGATACATGACCTCCAGCGCACGGGACAAGTCTCCCGTTGGGCGTTCTACAGAAAAGATTCCCGAACGATGCTCCCCTCCCCTGTCACCGGATCTTGTAGACAAACGTGGAATATCCCGGGTTTTAACAGGCTGATCCTCAGAGGGACTGGGCAGCTTGCCACTTCCACTGATCGCATTTTTAACGGCTCCGCTGACAAAGCGGTGGACTTCCTGTTGATATGCAAAACGCACCTCGGCCTTCGCCGGATGAACATTAACATCATAGAGCTTGGGATCCATTGCCAGAAAAAGAAAGATCGCGGGATGCTGTCCTTTAGGTAGCAAATGACTATAACCATGTTGTGTTGAATGAAGAATAACTTTGTCGCGAATAAACCTCTGGTTGATGTAACAATATTGTGCAGAACGTGACGAGCGCGTGTAAACCGGACTGGAAATATATCCTGTGAGTCGATACGCGCCGTCCCGGGCATCAACGGAAACAAGCTCTTTGGCAAGTTCCGCGCCAAACAATTCGGCAATACGGTACAAACTCTGATCCGTTGGCAGAGTATCGATAACCTTGCGTCCGTTATTAATCAACGTAAAATGAATGTGTGGGTAGGCAAGAGCCTGCTGGGTAGCAATCTGGGTGATGTGTGATGATTCCGTACTGTCACCTTTCATAAATTTTTTCCGCGCCGGGGTATTGAAAAAGAGTTGCGCTACCTCAACAGTGGTCCCCTGCGGGCAAGCCACATCTTTCACCTGAGCTGGCCCACCGCCCTCGACAACAACCTGCGTTCCGCCACGGTGTTCGTCATCAGAAGTGACCATACGCATCTGCGAAACAGAAGCGATGCTGGGTAAAGCTTCGCCGCGAAATCCTAAAGAGACAATTCCCTCCAGATCGGCGGAACTGATTATTTTACTGGTCGCATGGCGCGAAAAAGAAAGCTGTGCGTCACACAGCGACATGCCTGATCCGTTATCGGTCACACGAATGAGTTTTTTTCCACCCTGTTCAATTTCAATCAAAATGCGGGTGGCGCCAGCGTCAATAGAATTTTCAACAAGCTCTTTGACCACAGACATAGGTCGCTCAACCACCTCGCCAGCAGCAATCTGGTTAGCCAGCTCATCCGGCAGAATCATCACCTGCGACTTATTATTTTCATTTGGCAAAACAGACATGTAATTCCGAATCGACATTAAGGAAGGCCATAACCGCAACTCTATTTAAAACAATTTTCGCTATATTACAAGAAATTATAAAACAGTGGACCAGCTATTAATTGACTCCATCTTAATTCCCGTAAAGTCCTTTAACTGTGTTGCCAACATCTTCTACATTCTTATCCAGCAACTCATTGGGCTTTTCCTGTAACTTTTCAGGATCGCCCAGACCCGTTTCAATTTTATCTTTAATGTCAGAAACCGCCCCCTCAATCATTTTTTTGGCCTGACCTATATCAAAACGATAATTTCATTAATCACCACCGTGGGTTCAATAATAGATTCCATATCAAGCGCAAGGCTGACCTGCCCCAGCGCAAACGCATTGTCGGTTTGAAATCCTTTCGGATTGCCAATGGTCAACCCTTTCAGTGCTCCTTTCCCGGCAGAAGGCGAAATTTTAGATTTATCGAGACTCACTTTGGCTTGAGTTATATCAGATCCAAAAGTTTCGACTGCATGAGTGATAATTTTATCCAGTGAAGAAACGAGAAAAAATAAACCCACCCCAATAACAACTATCCCGGCAACCCCGACCCCTAGCCAACGTTTCATATCTTTTTCCCCTCGCTGATTTTTTCGAATAAAGAGAGATAATGAGATATCTTGTATTCAGCCAACTTCAGCAGAACGTTAATAACTTGCAAACGACCGTATATGCTTTAACATGATTCGAAGAAAATATTTTCATAAATTACTATATCGTTTTGATTTAGAAGCTTACTGAGTTCAATGAATGCTCCCCGACGATTCAATGGTCACTAAAAAAGGAAGTACGCGTGCCGGGGGCTCCGTCTCCTGTCTTGCGCTCGATGTAATGATTCGGTTCGGGTGCAACCCGGCTTTCCTGACGGGCCAGGACCTGTCTTTCCCCAGCAACCGCAACTACTCAAGCTTTTCCAATAATAACGAGCAGATACTGGACGAGGTAAATAATAAAACTTCGCTAACCAAATCTCATTTGGAAATAACCCGAACGAACAAGACCATAAGCGTTGAAACTAATGACGGATGAGAAGTGGTCACCAACCAGACGATGTATAGTTATCTGCGGGCGATAGAAGAACCCGCCGCGGCAAATCCTGAAACGACCATATACAATTTGTGTTCACACGGCGCTCAGATTGACCATGTGATTTTCCTGGGCTCTGTTAACGAATTAATAAAAATACTGATCCACAAACAATGAACATCCCACCACAGTATCTTAAATTGATGCCCTTTCTGCTCATCGTTTCCGCAATTGTATTTATCACCAGCGATCAAATACGGTTTCAGAAAGAGCAAACAGCTCAACAGCTCGCCCTTGAAGGAATTGATGGCGGTCATATCCATAGCCATGACAAAGGTGTGATGGATCACTCTGATCCGGTAGCGCAAAAACGAATGGGAATTTTCCATTACAACGAAGGTAATAAATTCCTAAAGCAGAATGACTGGAAACAAGCTATCAGGAATTACAAAATGGCCTTGCACCACAATAAAGAATTTACTGAAGCATATATCAACCTGAGTACTGCTTACCTGAAAGATAAACAATTTGACGCATCGCTCAAAACTTTAAATACTTTACAAAAGATAGAAGAGAAACATCCCCTTCTTCACTACAACCTGGCTTGCTACTACGCTATCAAAGGAGATACCGCGCGGGGCATGGCTTCTTTGAAACTTGCCCTGGAATATGGGTTCAAGAATATTGAAAGTCTGTTATCAGACCCTGACCTGGAAAATCTTCGCAGGGATCCGCAATTTCAGGAATTGCAGATTAAACTCCCAGAAAAAAAAATCTGAAACATGTTTTTCATTAATTATAAAGAGGTGCTGTTGCTTAATCGAAAGGAGGCACTACTTTGCGGAATCCTGCGTTTGACTTTCAACCGGGAACGCCTTGAGCTTGCCATTTTTACCTATGGCAATAGCCAGTTCACCTTTTAGGATGGAGTAGAGCATTTCGCCGATGGCTTCCTTCCGCCAACCAGACAGCAGAGGGTGGCCTTGCAGGTCCTGGTTTTTGTCAAAACGTTTGACGAAATCATTAATCTTTTTTCTATCAGCCAGTACGCTAGGTTCAATTTTTAACTCATCAGAACGAATCTGAACAAAAGCGGCTATCATTTCTTCGACACCGGGTGGTGCATTATATATTTCTACTGTCGGTAATTTAGGTATCTTATCTTTCGGGGTACTCAATCCTCTTTTAATTGCCGCGATAATATCTTTCCCGCTTCTGGATATTTCATTTCTGTGCAAGCCTCTAATATGATTCATATCCTTAGTATCTGTTGGCGCTTTTCTTGCCAATTCGAGGAGTGGCTCGTCCCTCACGATATTTTTGGACAGACAATCTCTGGCTTGCGCTTCACGTTCACGCCATAACGTTAACTCACTAATCACCGCCAGATTTTGTGGATGAAGAGAACGCACATTCTTAATCTTCATATACAGTCTTTCGGGCTCAGGTGCCTTAAAGTTTTTTGCGTCTTCCAGTGATAAAAACTCCCCTTTAAGCCATTCATCGCGGTTGAGCTTTTTTAGCACCTGTTTCAACTTCTCGTACACCGGAAACAGTAAACGAACATCATCGAGAGCGTATTCAATCTGGCTATCACTCAATGGTCTGCGGCACCAATCGGTATACGTCTCTGTTTTTTGGATTTTTTTACCAAGAACTTTATTCACTATCTTAGCGAAGGATATCTGGGAGCCCCAGCCTACAACAGCAGCAGCTATCTGAGTGTCAAACACAGGCAGGATCGCACTTTCGCAAAGGCGGTGGAGAATTTCCAAGTCCTGCCTCGCGGCATGAAACACCTTGACTGTATTATTATTGCGGACCAAATCCAGGAAGGGGTCAATATTGGGAATATGGATGGGGTCTATTGCGGCACAGGTTGTGCCATCAAAAACTTGTATGAGGCCTAAACGATGATAATAGGTCCTCTCTCTGACAAATTCCGTGTCTATGGCAAGAACGGGGCTGGTCCTCAATCGCTCGCAGACAGCGACCAAATCATCCTCAGTAGTTATATACATCAGAGAATCTCATTTCCGGCAGAAGAACAAGTTTGCTGAATAACCAACCCGTTAAAATTTATCATAATCAGACTGCAAAAATTGCAAACCCCATTATGACACACAAACCGGAGCAGAGTAAGATCTCCTACTTCATCAAGCAAGAACAAAAATTTATATAAAAAACATTCCTACAAGGATTCATCCTGGATAACTGCTTCGACCGCAATATCGCCCTTGGGACTCCAGTCTTCAGGCTTTCCATAACCCTGGTCATAATCCGATGGCACACTGCCATTCACCCGCCAGAATCGATTACTCAGCTTTTTGGAAGAAACAACTTTCTTTAACTCTCCCCGCGAGTCAAACACTCTCACTTCATAGAACATAAGCGCCACCTCATAAAAAAAATTATTAAATAATGTTTATGACTAAGGCAACTTCTCCCTACAAACTAGAGGCCTAATAAAATCAACTACCTACACGCGGATAACACGATAAGTACAAATATTTCAAATGTCAAGCCCTAAAACCAATAAAATCAGTATACTGGGCACCTGTAAATGCGACTGACTAAAAGACACCGACTCACAAAATGCCCCCCCCAACCCAGCAAAATGTTAAATATCTATTCTCTCAATTTATACCCCCTATGACTATTTTGATAACAAGTTATCCAGGCAACAGGGGATTTCCCTTTTAAAATTCAGCACTGGAATAAATTTATTAGCCCAATAAGGCATCCCATGAGACTACCTGCAAAATGTTTGACTTTTCGCATGTCTTGGCCTATCTTGGGGTTAACAAGGGGGGAGGAGGTTTCTTTGCTAAGATCGGTAGTTCTCCAGTATGTTGGTAGCTTTTTGCCATGAAAATTATGGGAATTGATTCATCCACCCCTCAGGGAAGTGTCGCCCTCTTGGAAAACGGGCAAATTCTTGCTCAAGCTGAAGTTGGTAATAATTCTGCATTTTCCAATCAAATCCTCAAATTACTAGATACGGTTCTTAACGAGTCCAAGAGCAGACTCGGAGATGTACATGGCTTTTGCCTGACGGCTGGGCCGGGATCGTTTACGGGCCTCAGAGTCGGTGCCAGCCTGCTAAAAGGCCTGGTTTTGGCGACCTCTAAGCCCTTTGTTAAGATTGACACGCTTGAGGCAACGGCATTGCGGGCAATACCCTCGAGCAATAATATTTGTGCCGTTTTAGACGCAAAAAAACAAGAGCTGTATACAGCCACTTTTCGCGAACACAATGGAGCATTGAAACGCCTCACTCCTGACCGGGCTATCGCGCCTGAGGATCTCTGTCAGGAAATCAAAGAACCAACTGTTTTCATTGGCAATGGCCTTGATACTTATGGTGATTTACTTGCCTCGCGCCTTAAAGATTTTTTTTTACCAGCACCCCAAAATCTGCCTTTTACCGTGGCCGGTTGTGCCGCTCGTCTGGCAGAGGCGCACTTTGGTGATGAAAAGCTTTTCGATCTGAATGAGTTGACCCTTAAATATGTCAGGAGGTCGGAAGCTGAAATAAATAACCTAAAAGGAGGACACTAAGTTATGGATATTGAAAAGGGAGTTCTGGAAAAAATCCTTAATTCCAGCGTTGAGTTCAAACGGCTTTATGAGCAACATTCAGAACTAAAACACAAAGTCGAGGGCATGAATAAATCCAAGTTTCTTACTGCCGAACAGGAATTGGAAAAGAAACAGCATCAGAAACAAAAACTCATCCTGAAAGATAAAATGGAAGCTATACTCAGTCAGGCTTCTTAATCCAGTTTTGGATAGCTGGTCTCTCTAATTTTTTCTATCCAATACGGGTGGAGTTTGCATACCTTTTTCTGCTTGCAGAAAGCTGGTCTGGCTTCGCAGAATGCCGCCGGACAACCGCAACAGATATTCGAAGCAAACCACCCTGCTTGCCGGGATATAATCTCCTATAACCCCCACCAGACTACGCGCAAGGTCCTTCTGCTCTGCGAGTGTTTTCACCACGCGAACGCATAATGCGGGGCTGTATATCAGGCGCTGTAATGTATTACTGAGAAAAAACTTTTTACTGAATTCCTCACTTCGCAGCCGATCATAGTTTTCCAGTTGGCTTTTTGAAAAATCCAACCTGTCGAACGCTCTAGCAATCACTCCGGTAGCAAGCTGAGAACTCCTTAAGGAAAGGTAAATCCCCTCTCCGGTAAAAGGATCAATAAACCCAGTAGCGTCCCCCACCAGAATAAGACCTCCGCATTGTGGAGTTTTTACTGAGTACGCAAGTGAATCGACCGCCCTTACTTTTTCAGCTGGCTCCCCGGTACCAAGCATTTCTCCGCGCAAGGGATTCTTCAACACGGTATTCCGGTAAAACTTTTCAACATCTTTACCCGTCACACAGGTCTTGTCTGTAACAAGCACCACATTGGCCCTGCTACTTCCCACAGGAGCTATGCCGGTGTAACCTGGTCGGCTGATGTGCATATAACAATAGGGTCCGGGCAGTCTTACACCCTGCCAATGAGCGGCAAGGGCGATTTTGCCCTTATCAGCAGAACTTCGCTTTAAACCCAGTCGGCGAAGGGAGATACTGTTTCTGCCTCCTGCATCGACCACCACTTTTGCTTTAATATGAAATTCTGTTTTCGCCTCATCACGGCCTTTAACACCGCACACCCTGCTATCCTCGAAAACTAAATCCGTGACCTTGAAACCTTCCATGAATTCCACCTGTGAATCGCGAACCCGGTTGAGCAGAATATGATCAAGGGTCGAACGTTCCATAGACAGACTTGTCATAACCACACCGTCTATTGAGGTTGGATAATCCACCTGCAACCAGGACCGTTCATAAGCAGACAAAGCCACTCCCTTGAGCCTGATCGGATTCACAGCTTCTATCGCATCAAGAACACCAAGCTCAGATAAAATGGCATCGGCGGCCGGACTGATAAATTCTCCACAGACCTTGTCACGGGGAAATCGCGCCTGATCGAGCAAGGCAATACGATATCCCAGTTTTTCCAGAAACAAGGCCGCCGAAGTTCCTGCGGGTCCCGCGCCGATGATAATGATGTCGTAAGGTTTCATAGAGTAAATTCAGACTATTGTTACTGGTCCGGGTGAGTGTTATTCTCTCCCACATGATTCTCGGACTGGATGACATTGCAGGCGGTCATGAAATATTAGCTTTCTTAATATGGCTAGGATTCACGGCCCTATTCTATCTTGTCGGCTACGTGGCCGCGCTCAATGTGGTTGACGACATCACCCAAAACAGCTGGCTTAAAGTTCCCGCCATGTGGGGACTTTCTATTGTCACCGCCGGACTCATGAGCATCCTTGATTATAATCCACTCATTCTTTTTTTTGTTATGTGTGTGGCAAATCACCTGAGGTTGAAAAATCTGACCGCTCCCGACAATGAAAACCTGGATAGACTTCCAATTAATAAACCCCTGTATTACATCGCCAGCTACGGTTATATTTTTCTGGTTCTGGGAATCACCCACTACATTGATTTTCGCAACAACCTGCAGGGCCTCTAAATTTTCCTTTGGGTAAAGCGGGGAAGCCACATACCGGTGCGGGCACGAAAGACCTGATACTCTTCTCCAAATTTTTCGGTCAGCGCTGTTTCCTCATGATGAATCCGATACTGAAATCCGGCCCAAGCCGTCACGATTCCCACCGCGCCCCAAACAAAAGAATGAGCAATCACTGCGTAAGAAAGCACAACGACCATCATCGCCGTATAGGAAGGGTGTCGCACCAGACCATATAACTGATCGGTTTTTAACCTCTGTTCCTGACGAAAAACAATATCAAACTTGAATGCAACGGACCCGATTTGATAAATCGCAACAACCCGCAAAACCGATCCGCAAATGAACAATATAGCGATGAGAGTAAATTCCAAAGCGGTTACGGAAGCTGCATTCGCTCGCCCCAGAAATGACAAGCCAACCAAAGCCACCACAATAGGCAAGGTATGTCCGAATAATTGTTTAAGATGCTCCTTATCAAATGGCGTATCCCCAGGCTCTACAGTAAGGACAAAAACGACTATCTCAATGGTTCCAAAGATGAGGTTAACGTAAGAAACGAGCAAAAATCGTTCGGTAATCTCCGGGCCGAGTCCGAGCGCGGCCAAAGGCCCCACATGGGGAATCAGGGGGGCCATATAGGTGAGACCGACCAGAACCGTATTGAAGTTCCTGTTCCGGGTCAAAGCAACTGTAAATACTGCCAGAAACAGGAAAAAGTTTATATGAATCAGTAAAGAAGCCATCTGCCACTCCGCATACCGCCCCGCCAGCGCAAGATATTTTATTACAATAGATTATCGCTATAAAACATAGTCTGTCCTGTTTTCACCAGCTGATAATGCTTAACATGTGAACCCCAAAAAAACAATTCTGCGTCAGCTCTTAAAAAATGTTATCTTATAGGGTATACTCCTGTTTTCTATAATAATATAATAGAAAACTCACTCGGGGACACCCTAATTGATGGTCTGGAAAAGCGCATCCCCGTCATAACAGTTCCCTTAATTAATCATACTCAACACGGGAAACGGGTCCTACCCGTCTACCCTTTGTAATTAAAAAGGTTTCTCATGGATACAAGGACTTTAAATATACCGCCCGAGGTAAAACAGGAAATAGAAGAATTTGCCGCCGAAGTGGAACGACTGAATCGCGGCGAGGTGGACCCTGAAGATTTCAAACGATACCGCCTGCAACAGGGCATTTATGGTCAACGTCAGGATGGCGTAAATATGGTCAGGACAAAACTGTCCACAGGCCGCATGACCGCAGATCAACTTCTCTGCCTTGCTGATTTTGCTGACAAGTATTCCAATAAAATTCTGCATGTAACCACCCGGCAAGACATTCAGTTTCATTATGTGAAAATTGATGATGTCCCTAATGGATTAAAGGATTTGGCGGACCACGACCTAACCACCCGCGAGGCCTGTGGCAACACGGTGCGAAATGTAACGGCCTGTCATAAGGCGGGTACTTGCAAGGAAGAAGTGTTCGATGTGGCCCCCTATGGTAAGGCGATCACTAAATATTTACTTCGCCACACGCTGACACAAAATCTGCCAAGAAAATTCAAGATCAGCCTGGGAGGGTGTCGCGGATGTGGCCTGGGACCAATTCATGATATCGGACTCAATGCTCAAATAAAAAATGAAAATGGAAAAGAAGTGCGCGGATTCAAGGTATTAATAGGAGGCGGCCTGGGTTCATTTCCACATGGGGCGAAGCCATTGACAGACTTTATCCCTGCGGACAACCTGCTCCGCATGTGCGAAGCCATGGTTCAGGTTTTCGACAAATACGGTGACAAGAAAAACCGCAACAAGGCCAGACTCAAATACGTTCTCGACAAACTGGGACTGGAAAAAATAAAAGAACTCTATGAGGAAGAATTCGCCGCGCTGTCTGACAAGGATTTCCCGGCAATAGAAATTCCTGCGGAAGCTATTCCTGCCACACCTCAGTATGCGATCAATAACGAGTTCGACAATGACTCTGAGTTCCAGACATGGAAAAATAGAAACACCACTGAGCAGAAGCAAAGTGATTATTACAATGTTCAGATCAAACTGCCTCTGGGTGACATCACCAGTGATAAGACGCGCAGTATAGCGAAAATCGCGTCCGATTTCGCCGGGGGAATTATCATGTGTACTGTTAACCAGAACATGATGATCCCGTGGGTAAAAGGTGAGGCATTGAGCACGGTGTACGCCGAGCTTAAAAAAACAGAACTGCATAGAGCTGGAACCGAAGAGATCCGCGACATCACCTGCTGTCCTGGATCCGAGACCTGTAACCTTGGTATTACGGCGTCCCGCGGGTTGGTCAAGTATTTGAACGGTAAAATGGAGAACAGCTACCCACTCTCGCAGGAGCTGGATCATATTTCCATAAAGGCCAGCGGATGCCCAAATTCATGTGGGCAACATCACATCGCCTCCATAGGTTTTCATGGCGGCGCAAAAAAAATAAATGGAGTCCTCGCGCCCCACTACGAAGTGCTGTTAGGTGGCGGTGTAGATGAAGACAAGGTCACCTTCGGTACGTCAGTTATCAAGATTCCATCGAAAAACGCACCCCAGGCAACAAGACTGCTTATTGATACCTACAAAAATGAAAAAAATGAAAATGAATCCTTCGGGGCTTTTTTCAACCGGAAAGGAAAAGACTTCTTTCGCGAACTACTTTATTCGCTGAGAGACCTACCGGATATAGAAAAAGACCCGCAGGCTTATATTGATTTTGGAGCGGAGAAAAAATTCAGTCTTGAGGATCGTGGCCAGGGCGAGTGTGCAGGCGCCGTTACGGATATGATCACCGACCGCCTGTCAGAATCTGAACGGGCTCATTTCCAAAGCAAACTTTCACTGGAAAAGGATGCATACGCCGAAGCTATTGAGCATGCCAAACGCTCAACTGTATCCTCCGCAAGAGCATTGCTGGTTACGGAAGGAATGGATTTTAATGATGACCTTGAATGCATCAGGAAGTTCCACTCACTCATCATCGATATGGAAATTGTCTCGGCGAAGTTTGCTCTAATGGCTGGACATTTTGAAAAAGATACTGCAGAAAATGATAAGGAAACAGCTTCGTGGTGGGTCCAGAACAGTGGTGAGCTTTCAGAAGAGTGCCGAAAGGTTAACGATAAAATGCAGTCTGATAAATCGTTGAGAATACGCACTGGCGGCGAAAAAAAAGGACCCAGCACCGGCGGCTCATTCCAGAAGATCGATTTACTCGGAGTCAAGTGCCCCTTCAACTACGTCAAAACAAAACTTAAGCTGGAAACCATGGCTTCGGGCGATTCTCTTGAAGTTTTGCTGGACCAGGGTGAGCCCGAGCAAAATGTTCCCCGGAGTATCCAGAATGATGGCCACAAAGTCTTATCCATGGGCAAAGAAAACGGACATTTTAAAATGGTAATCGAAAAGGCTTGAACGCGAGATATGCTAAAAAGCATGACCGGATTTTCCCGGCACGAAAATCAAAACGGGGAGCTTACCTGCAAGGTAGAAATCCGCTCGGTAAACAACCGGTTTATTGACATCAATACCCGCCTGCCCAAATCACTGGCGGCCCTTGAACTTCCACTCAAAAAACTGGTTAAATCAAGATGCGCACGAGGTTCGTTTGACATAAGCGTCGCCATAGAAAATGGCGAACAATCTGGAGCTAACTTTGAAATCAAACCCAACCTGCCCCTGGCCGCTCAATATTTAAGCGCATTCAAACAAATAAGGGATGACCTGAATCTGCAAGGTGAAATTGATATAAATTCAATTCTGAGCCAGAGAGATGTTGTTAAACCCGAGCTCAAAGAAATTGATGATTCCAGCGAGGAAATTGTTATCTCAACTGTTGAAAAGGCTCTTTCCGATCTCATCAAAATGCGGGAAGAAGAAGGAGCCAATCTGGAAGAAGATATTATCGACCAGGTCAAAGATATCGAGGAACTGGGCGGGGTTATAAAATCAAGACAATCAACAACTGTTCAGGAATTTCAAGACAAGTTGAAAGAAAAACTGCAAACTCTTACCAATGGTATGGAACTCGACCCGGCACGCATTGCTCAGGAGACGGCTCTGCTGGCTGACCGTTGCGATGTAACCGAAGAGGTAGTTCGATTAAACAGTCACCTTCAACAATTCTATAAATTAGTAGAAGCCAGTGACCCCACAGGTCGCAAACTGGAATTTTTGACACAGGAAATCAACCGCGAAGTAAACACCATTGGGTCCAAAACGGTTGACATTGAAGTTTCAAAAAACGTGATTGAGATGAAAAGTCGACTGGAAAAAATACGAGAACAACTGGCTAATATTGAATAAATCGTATATAACTTCCATAGTTGTTTTGTTTGGAACACTTTTCCCCATTTCATTCAAATCGGGGCAATATATAACAAGATCATGAATTCCAAAGGCATCGTATTCATACTTTCTGCAGCATCGGGTACCGGTAAAACCACCACCTGTAAATTGCTCAAACAGAAACTCCCTGAACTCAAATTCAGTGTGTCACATACTACTAGAGAAGCCCGCAGTGGGGAATCGGAGGGGGTCGATTATTACTTCATTTCCCAAAAGGATTTTGAAGAAAAAATCAAACGCAACGAATTTCTTGAGTGGGCAAATGTTCACAATCAATGTTATGGCACCGCATTTGAAACGGTAGAACGTCACCGTCAAAATGGAGAAGACCTATTGATTGAACTGGATGTTCAGGGGGCACATTCCTTAAGGAACATAAACTATAAAGCTGTTTTCATTTTTATAATGCCGCCATCACTGAAAGAATTGGAAGCGAGACTGAATAAACGCAATACCGAACCGCCAGAAATAATCAACGACCGGCTTGAAGTAGGCAAATATGAAATCAAACAATTCGATATTTATGACTACATTTTGACTAACGATAAGGTGGAAGAAACAGCTGAAAACCTAAGTTCCATAATTCGAGCCGAGCGTTGCCGTAAAGAAATGTACCAGCCCTCCCCAGACCTGAACGCCCTGCTCAATAGCAAGGTGAACACCTGATGTCCAACGTGGACCTCATGAACTTGATCCAGAGTAACGTTCGTTCCTTGAAACCTTACCACGTGGAAAATATTGACTGCGAGATAAAGTTACATGCGAATGAAAATCCCTTTTCGCCGTCAGATGAGCTACTGGATCTCTTAACGGAATCTATCAAAAGCTTTCAATTAAACAGATACCCCGATCCGGACAGCAGGAACCTTAAATACTCAATCGCAAAAAGGCTAAACACTGACACGAGTCGCTTGGTCATTGGTAACGGTTCTGACGAAATCATCCTGCTCTTGCTTCAGGTGTTTTGCCAGGAAGGCGATTCCATTATCTTCCCCGACCCAACCTTTGCCATGTACGCAATCATAGCGAAAGGGCTGGGACTTAAACCTGTCAACATACCACTGGATGACCACTGGGATTTTGACGCGGCTGAACTTTTGAAGGTTGCCGAAGAAAACAAATCCCGCATCATTTTTCTTAGCTATCCCAACAATCCAACGGGTAATTGCTTTTCTGAAAACGAGGTGCGTAAAGTTGTAGAAAATTTCAGCGGAATCGTAGTGGTGGATGAAGCTTATTATGATTTTGCACGAAAAAGTTTCGTTGGTGAAATTGAAAAGCACAATAATCTGGTGGTCTTAAGAAGCTTATCCAAAATTGGCCTGGCGGGACTGCGTGTGGGCTTTGGGGTGGCTGATCCATTGATCATTGACCAGATCAACAAGGTACGTCTCCCTTACAACTCCAATACGGTTTCCCAGACTATGGCGGAGCATCTGATGACTCATTTTGATCCAGTGCAAAAACAGATTAATTCCATTCTCGAAGAGCGTACCCGCCTGATAGGCGAACTTGAAAAATTTGACTCGCTAACCGTATACCCGTCAGACTCCAACTTCTTTTTGTTCAGAACCGAGCCATCTGCCGATAAATTATTCAGGTATCTTATGGATAATGGAATTTTGGTTCGCAACCTGAGTTCTCACCCGAGATTAAACAACTGCCTGCGAATTACAATAGGAACAAGAGATGAAAATAACCGGTTTCTCTCAAAAATGGCAGACTACACTCAAACAGAAAATCCGTAAAGTTCTTCAAAAAACACGGCAACATTGAAGAAAAGATTTACTATGTATATTAAGTTACCCATCAAATCCATCCTGTTGTACCTGTTCATTGGAAGCCTGTTGTTTATATGGGGAACAGGTGGCCTCTTCTACTATCAGTCATCGCATTCCGTTAGCGAGAATACGGAACCGGTGATAGTTAATATCCCACCGGGTGCCACCCTGAAACAAATTTCCCACGATCTCAAGGACCGCAGTCTGATCCGCAGTGCCAGCGCTTTTCGTCTGCTGGCAAACATTCGCAAAAAACAGACCCATATACAAGTTGGCGAATATGAACTCAATCAAGCCATGCTCCCCATTGAAATATTGTTGGCCATCACCAGCGGCAAAACTGTTTTGCATCCTGTCACCATCCCCGAAGGCTACCGAATCACAGAAATCGCTCAACTACTGGAAGAAAAAGATCTGGCAAACAGAGAAAATTTTATACAAGAAGGTCGAGACGCTGAATTAATAAACACGCTGAATATTCCATCCGGCTCCCTGGAAGGTTATCTTTTTCCTGAAACCTATCACTTCAACAGACATGCATCCGAGCGCAAAATTATCCGTACCATGATCGATACATTTAAACAACGTGTGCTCACCCCTGACATGCTGAATAAAATAAAAAATTCAAAAATGTCATTGCATGAAACAATCACACTGGCATCGCTGATAGAAAAGGAAACAGGAAAGGACGAGGAGCGAAAACATATATCCTCTGTATTTCACAACCGCCTGCGCAAAAAAATGCACCTACAGACTGATCCTACCGTTATTTATGCGATTCAGGGATTCGATGGCAACATACGAAAAAAAGATTTGAGTATTGACTCGCCTTACAACACATACCGTTATGGCGGGCTTCCACCTGGACCTATTGCCAGCCCTGGGTTGAAATCAATTATCGCGGCTTTGAATCCAATAAAATCAAATCATCTCTATTTCGTATCACGAAAAGATGGCAGTCATCATTTTTCCTCCAGCCTTAAAGAACACAACCGGGCCGTGCGCAAATATCAACTGAGGAAAGTGAAGAGGCGCTGATTTTACTCTGAATGGAGCCCATCATGAAACACTTGCCTTTTTAAAAACTTCAAGCGGAGAGAAGTCTCGACAGGAAGGAACACACCATATTCAATCTATGGGTGCGCACAGGAATGTTCATTACAATAAAGGCCCCATACGAGCCTTGGGTATCGACCGCCAGCACCAGAAACGATACAGATTCCAAATACAATCATGATTTATATCAAACTTTAAACCTGCTATACATAGTGGGTCTGGTCATAGATCCCGCACTGATGGCCTTTGCAGTTTGGGATGGTGTCAAAGAAGCTCGAAACGGTCGTAAGGTTATAAGTGTTAGGCAACGTTTCAACAGAATTAAACTCATATAGATCCAACTTTTTTAGGTTATAATGTTTGCCTTCTTTTTAAAAAGATCCTTAGTTCTATCCTTGGTAAGTCTTTTTATTTTAGGGGCGGGAACTGCTCATGGTGTTGAAGAGACAAGTCCGCTCCATGTTATGGAAGTTATAGAAACAGAACCCACCCCTGAGCTTTCTTCCGGTGTCCTGGAGCCAAAGTCCTCGACCATTGGGCTTATCATGATGGGAGGGCAATTTAATACCAATGCTGATTTTGCGCGCGAGGGTGGGAGAACTGATGCGACAGGTTCGTTCTTCGGACAGTTACGACACGAAAGGGAAAGAGTGTCGGCCCAAGCCAGTTACTACAAGAACCTGAATAATAGATATAGTGGCAATGACCTTGACTTGCTTATCCTCCAACCAGGAATCAAATTCAGACCATCCTCTACGATCACCCTAATTCCCTCATTGAAGCTTGATGCTACGTGGTTGAACCGAACCAACCAACCTTTTTACCGTTCGTACGGAATCAATTTATTGGTCAATTTTGAAGAAGGACTTTTGTCTAATTTGAATTTTGATGTTTTGTTTCGGGATTTTAAAAGAGGGAAAGACGACTATAATACGAATTTTTCCGGAACCCTGACTAAGGAAAGCTTACTTGCTGGGGGAGATTCTTTAAGCCTGCAACGATACGTCCTGACTAATTTTGCCTACTCTGGTAGTAGTAATATTGCAGTGAGGCCGAAGTATATACAGGGTGGGGTACGCCTATACCTATATTAGTTACTTATTCGGCAGGTCGCGCCATCCTTGGTTTCTCACAAGTTCATTGATTCTTTCTTGAGTTGCCGGATGAGTTGAAAAAATGGAAGCCTTAGCGGCGTGATTCTGACTGTCCATATTTTGTTTCATCCAATACAAAAACTTCAGATAATCCGTTTTCGTCAATCCAGCTTTTTGAATGTATTCTACGGCCAATTTATCAGCGTCCAATTCAAATTGGCGTCCAAGAGCAAATACCCTTGCTTTAGACATTCTCAGCCGGATTGCCCGCAGCGCCTTGGAGTAATAATGATTGCTTTTCAAGTGAGCAAGTTCATGGGATATAATGCAGATTCTTTTGGTTTCATCCAGTTTTCGTAAAAGGTTGAGGGTAATGTTAATGTTACCTCCTTTAGTTACCCAAGCGTTAGAAAAACTCGCCCTGTGCACGACAGGTTTGTAGAAACCTAATTCATCAGGAAAGTTTGCAGCTACCACCTTATATAATGATTGCCCAAAAAGATCTGTAGCGTTTAAGCAATCCAGGCTCTTGCCTGGATGGCATATTTGGGTATTAGGGCCGCCGCCACAACTGACGAGAAAGAGGATAAGAGTTAAAAGGACAATGCGAATAAATGCGGATTTCAAGGTCATTTTATTTAGAAATGATACAAGCTCCGGTTTCACAATTCGGATAGGCCTAATCACTGCAGGGTGGACCTGCCCCATATTCGCACAAACGTCAATGTAAAGTTGCAGTTCTTTACTTTTGTGGAGGGATTTTTGGGAAACGGTCCTAGACACCCACTTTATTAGAGGCCCTTCCCCATACCCCTTGTTAGTTGAAGTATAGCCTTTAATTAGATTTGTAACTGTATTTTTTAACTTGAATCAATAATTAATTCTAATCCCAACTTCACCACCAATTCCGCCTCCGGTGCAAAGTTTCTCAAAAATGAGGCTGAATTTCGGATGTTTTCATTCAATAAATTATTGCCCTAGATAGCTATAAATGCTAAAGCGTTCAAGTATTTTAAAAAGATTTTTGGTATAGGTTTAAATTCAGGACGGTTTCTGAAAATTTTTCTATGTGACTTCACCAAAACTATTGAAAAATTCACCCATCGATTTATGTAGGCACAGTCGGCAAGAGAGATCAACAAGCTAGAGATAAATCCCACACCATGTCTTAAATCTGGTTGACCTAGGCGGAGTCTGGTTATATTATCCCGCACTGATGACCTCTTTGCAGTTTGGGATGGTGTCAAAGAGGCTCGCAACGGCCGCAAAATTATAAGTGTTAGGCAACGTTTCAACAGAATTAAATTAAAATAGAATCTGATTTTTTTAGGTTAAAATGTTTGTCTCCTTTTTAAAAAGATCTTTAGTTATACTCTTATTAGTGCTGACACAGGGGTTTCTTGGAGGTTCCCCATTGTTTTCTAATGACGGGATTGCTGTCGCTCTTACAAAAGCCGAAAAGCAGCAAAAGAGAACTACAAGGTCTAATGACGGGATTGCTGTCGCTCTTACAAAAGCCGAAAAGCAGAAAAAGAGAACTGCAAGGTCTGTGGCAAGTCTTTTTATTTCAGGCGCGGGGACTGCTCATGGTGTTGAAGAGACAAGTCCGCTCCATGTTGTAGAAGTTATAGAAACAGAACCCACCCCTGAGTCTTCTTCCGTTGTCCTGGAGCCAGAGTCCTCGACTGTCCTGGAGCCAGAGTCCTCGACTGTCCTGGAGCCAGAGTCCTCGACTGCCCTGGAGCCAGAGTCCTCGACTGCCCTGGAGCCAGAGTCCTCGACCATTGGGCTTGTCATGATGGGAGGGCAATTTGATACCAATGCTGATTTTGCGCGCTTGGGTGGGAAAACTGATGCGACAGGTTCGTTCTTCGGACAGTTACGACACGAAAGGGAAAGGTTGTCGGCCCAAGCCAGTTACTACAAGAACCTGAATAATAGATATACCGGCAATGACCTTGACTTGCTTATCCTCCAACCAGGAATCAAATTCAGACCATCCT
>CAJWQP010000026.1 GCA_913045445.1 uncultured Nitrospina sp.
TATAAGTTTGTTGGGTATACTGTTGGGTATTGAGAATTGTATAAACAAACCGAGAATTAAAACTTTACTTAACAACCTGATTTAATAATAATAACTTAGATTGAACTTGAATAAAATCCTTCGGGGTGATCAAACAAGAACAGATCATCGAAAATTTCAAGGAGCTTTATACGTTTTTGAAATGGGATCCTACTGAAAAACAAGAGGGATTGACCAATTGTATGGCCTTTATCACCGGGCCTTTTTAGCTGGTGTTTTTCAATATATCGTTGACCACGCTTTCTGCTGCACTGTACGGGTCAACTTCTCGTTGTTTTAAGGCATTGAGCGTCTCTTCCCATCGTTGCGTTCCCTTGAGCCTGTTCCTGGTCTTCTGGAAGAGGCGGTCACGTAGGATTTTCTCGAACATTTCTGCGGATCTCTTTTGTTGTTGTCTTTTTCCGAAAGATGTTTCAAGGTATTTTTTGTGCTGATCTATTTTGTCTAACAATTTCTTAATTCCTATGTTATTCGAGGAATCGGTTTTTAAAACAGGTGGCACCCAGTCGCCTTTTTGAAAGCGTTTCATCTGGATCGTTGTTTCCATTTCAAACAGAGCAATGTCCGCATCCCCCATGTCCGCCTTATTGACAACAAAGATATCACCCGTCTCCAGGATTCCGGCTTTGATCGCCTGAATGCTGTCTCCCATGCCGGGAATTATGACGACAATGTTTGTATGAGCGAGGTGGATAATCTCAACCCCATCCTGCCCGACTCCAACGGTTTCCACTATGATGACGTCTTTGCCCATTGAATCCATTACGGTCACAATATCGTGGGTGGAGCGGGATAGACCTCCCAAATGACCTCTAGTGGCCAGGCTCCGAATAAAAACGCCCTCGTCAATCGTATGACGTTGCATGCGGACCCTGTCACCCAGAATTGCACCGCCGGAGAAGGGACTTGTGGGATCAATCGCCACGACGCCGACTGTTTTTCTATTTTCTCTCAATCTCTGTATCAAACAATCGATAAGGGTGGATTTACCGGTGCCCGGTGATCCGGTAACGCCAACGATATGTGCATGTCCGGTGCGTTGGAAGAGGTGCTTGAGTGTATCACGGGCAGATGGAATTTCATCATCAATGTCCCTCATCAGGCGGGCTGCAGCCTGAATATTTCCTTTTAAAATATCCTCAGGTTTCATGGCCTCCCTCTTTTATGCGAAATATAACCATCAATGAAAATTAACCCCACTGTTTCAAAAAGCTCCTATCTTAAAAAAATAAAGAAAACAAGCTTTCCAAAGATGATGCCAAATCAAAATGTCAGCGCTTGCAACCCTTGGGTTATTGACTCGTTGCACGGGTTGTTCTAATAAACAGGTTTATTTTATAATAGCCATGGTAAATACCCCGTTCAAGTTTCGTACCCGCAATTCACCAAAGCGTCGCCATCGCCCTTTGACGGAGGCGGATCTTCAAAAATTGCAAGGGCAAAAACTCGGGTCTTTTACTCTGTTTAAAATCCAAAAGGAGGGAATCATGAATCTTGACGTTTTTAGTAAAATGGAGGCGCCCGAACTTCGAAACTATATCGAGTTTCTTCTCAAGCATTACCGTGTCATGGATGCATTCTGGTTCATTTATCTGACTGAAGAGTTTGACCAACTGACAGCGGAACGAATCAACGAAAGGGTCTGGGCCCGGGTTACAGGGATGGCTGCCAAAGATTTAATATCACGTTTTCAAATAAAAGAAAAAGGTCTTAACGGATTTGTGACTGCTCTTCAATTTTTTCCATGGTGTATTCTGGTGGATTACCATTTTGAAAAGAAGTCAGACGAGGTTATCATATCGGTGCCATCCTGTCCGACCCAGGAGGCCAGGCTTAAAAGGGGACTGGGTGAGTATGTTTGCAAGGAGATGCACCGAGGGGAATTTATAAGCTTTGCCCGGGAGGTGGATGACCGAATTCAGGTGGAATGCCAGTTCGCACCGCCTGATCCCCATCCCGATGGTCTTTTTTGTAGATGGCGGTTCTTTTTAGAGAACGGGGGAAAACCGTCGCCGCTTTGAAGTCCGGATGAGGCGATTTTATTCAAGATTTTTCCGAAGATTGATAAAGTTACTTCTGTCGAAACCGAGGGTTTTAAAAAACGATAACAGATCGGTAGAATCCCATCGAACCGAAGTATAGACGTTTTTGATCCCTTCTTTCTTATAATATTGAAGAATTTCCTTTGACAAGCGCTCACCAATCCCCTGGCCCATAAATTCAGGGTTGACACCCAGGGTAGCGATCCATGCGCTTTTTTCAATTCCAAACCCAAGCGTTAAAATATAACTGGTCATAAAACCGACCACCTTGCCTTCGAGTTCGGCTACAAACGAAGCATCATTCCTGCGGGAGTCTTTTTCAACAATTCGTCTAAAATCAATCTCAACCGGTTTTTGTGTGATGGCCCCATAAATTCCGGCGATTTCATCGGCGTCCTCTTTTCTTAATTTTCTGATCCGTATCTCCTTCACAGATGAAATTCCTTTCAAATTAATCGATTCTAATTATTTTTACATGGTGGTTAACCCAATTGGGAGGAAGGTAAACCCTACCGCTGTTTCCGCTTGATTTAACACGTTTTTCGATCATTTCTTCACCGTAAATTTCGAATTTTACCTTTTCCTTGTAGACCCTTTCAATAGAATCTCTGTTGTTTTCAACGCCGTTTTTATCAGTCACTTTAAAAATCCTTCTCGATCAAGATCGATCAACATTGTTGGTTTAGGACGTAGGAGGCAATCAAGTCCTCCGTGTGAGGCTTATCGTGTCCGATTTCTCTGGATCTGTTGTGGATATCGTTTACGCTATGCTCAATTATCAACCGGCTCAAGGGGATATATATTATTTAGCAATTTTGGTATCTTCACGGCCCTCAGCCTGTTATTATTGGTAGCATGGGAGGATAGTTAGGGTCAAGGATTTTTAGCTATTTTTTAGCTATTTTTCAGCTAATATCAACTGTCTCATGAACTAGAAATGCTAGTGTATTACATTAAAAAATATATTATAATTATTGTGAATCATAATATATTTTATAGATCAAAAAGCTTTAAAGGTGGCCCAGATGAGGGATATACCTTTCCATCGGGGAGAGTGATTGCCATTATAGAAAACAGGTGGGGAAGGCTTTTACGGTGTTCCCGGATCGGGTGCTCACTATCGAGGAGTTGATCGGAGAAATTCAAAAAGGGAATTGCAGGGGGAGTTTTTAGACTATTGAACGTCCGCATTAGGTTAATGGAATTATTGCGCGGTTCATTTTCAACTCCCCTTTTGACTACAATCAGATCTCTTTCATCAACATTATAGAACTTACCGATTGCTTCTTTAATTCATAAAGGTTGAAATTTTAACTTTGCATATTCTCCGACTAGCCTTGGGAACATCTTTGGAATGAACAGGATATTTGTTGTAAAGTAACACTCGTGAGAGCAATAGTATCCCTCTGTTTTAATTGTCTTTATAATCTCTTTGACCTGTAGTGATCGCAGTATTTTTTTTATATTGTAATCATTATCTCTTACATTTCCAATTGTTCGATGAAACAGTTCGCAGGGCTAGAGGACTCCTGTTTCCGTTAAAACGAGATTCAGTCGCCCGGCATAGTACGGTACCAATTTTCGCTTTTGGAACATGATTTGATAAATGAAGTGACGCTGTAGGTTATCTTATGCTGCCTTGAGAGTGCCGCCCTTAAAGCTGTAAACATATTTTTTGGTGCCTTTTTGGTTTGAAGGATATGTTGTCCCAAGTTATATTAAATCTGTCAATTTCTGGCCAAGCAACTCGACCACGGGAATATTTACTCATCAAAAGACAACATATCCGTCACTTTTTTCTACCATTACTGCGTTACTTGCCTGGGTAGCGAAGTCCTTGGGTCCAAAGCCGGGTACATCTCCTTTAAGCCCCAGGGCTTTGAAGCTCACATCGCAAAGCGACATCTTGGCTTTCCCTGCCAGTTGTTCAAACTCCGGTGACTGGGTAAGGAGAACCCCATTGCCTGTAAAAAATATCATCACCTTTTTGCTCTTTGCATGAGCTGCCTCGGTTAGTTTGATGATGAAATCGAGATGCCTGTCCGAACTGACGAGTATACCTAAAGTTTCTTGCATTTTTTTATTTCGTTTTACCTATTTTATGATGCCCATATAACGTCGGGCAGAGCGAAAGTTAGCTTAGATAACCGATTTACCACCATGAGATGACCTTATCGTAGGTCAGAATATCATCTACCAGACCCGACCAATCCACGTCTTCGTTGTAGAGAGGTGTTACTTTGGAATCTTTTTTCGCAGAAATGGTCTCCATGAATTTTTTCACAGATTCATCGGGCTCTGTACGCAGGATATGAAGTACTTTCATGATGTTTCCCCTAAAAAGGAATGATGATATCAGCATCTTTGAGCCGAGGCGCTATTTCTTCAATGGTCGCATACTTAAAACCGTGTTTCTCCACGTTGGTTTTATTGTCTGAAAAATATTCGCCTTCCATCTCGTCAAGCCATTCGAGATTCTCTCTGTAAGTCTCGTTCATATTGCCGATCTCGTGATGCAGGACGAACATCTGCACCTCGGCATTGGCGCAGAGCAACCCCAGGCTGGACCGCAAACCCTCATCCTGCTGATCCACCCTATTGATGAGAACAGCTACCTTTAGCATTATTTTTACCCCTGTTTTGGCAAAATATCTTATTGGCTTTCTGGGTCAGCCAACAAGACAACCGGACCGATAAATGAATTACCCAGTTGCTTCTGAGATCAAGCGGATCATTTTTTAGGATCAGGTTGATACATCAGTTTAGGATTCATTTTATAGGTCCACGGTGTAATGGTCAAGTAAAATTTCTCTCATTTTATTTACTCTTTCTGACTATCGTTCTTCCTTCTTCAGGAATAGGAGGCGGAACAGGCTGGCCTGAAATCTTATTCACCGCGCCAAAGCGAGGGGGGGCAAACCTCAAAGCAAGTTCCGCGTATTCTATTACTCGTTGCCTATTCCTCTGACGAGGGTTCATGAGAAAGTGGGGGAGAAGTGAGCGATTTGGTTAAAACGAAAGCTGCTTGCAGTGCTTCTGTAGGACAAAGCGGAAAACATTCTTTGCAGTTCCAGCACTCCTTGGCGGCTATTTCCGGAATGAAACTTATCTCTTTCCTTATTCCTCTGTCAACAAAACCAACAGCGTTCTTTTTCTTGACCTCATCACAGTATCTCACACACAGACCACAATGAATACAAAATGAGGCCTCTTTATCAAAACGGTCTTTGTCTGCTCCATACTCCTGGGCCAAATCCAGCAATTCCGGTGAATCCGGGGCATGAGCCAGTTGTAATTCTAAGATCATTTTGCGAATTTTATCTATCATCTCAGATCTGGTTCTTACTATCAGATTTTTTTCTACCGGGTAAACGCAGGAAACTACGCGCTTCATCCAGTCGCCAACCTGTACCTCAACGATGCAAAGGCGGCAGCCCCCAAATGGTTCCAATTTTTCGTGGTGACATAGTGTGGGTATCGATATGCCGGCACTTTGGGCGGCTTCCAGGACGGTCATTCCTTGGCTTGCTTCGACTTCTTTTCCATCAATCCGGACAAGGATATCACTCATTTTTCTTTGCTCTTTCTGGTTATAATTCTTTTTTCTTCAGCGATAGGAGGCGGAACAGACTCCCCTGAAATCTTATTCACCGCGCCAAAGCGAGAGGGACAAACTTCAAAGCAGGTTCCGCACTTTGTGCATTTCTCTTGGTCGATTATGTGGATCTTCTTTTTGTCGCCATCAACCGCATCTGCAGGGCACTTTCTTGCGCAAATCATACAGGCCTGGCACTTATCCGGGTCAACATGGTACGTGATTAGCTCCTTGCAGGACAAAGCCGGGCATCTCTTTTCCTTGATGTGGGCCTCATACTCATTTCTGAAATAGCGCACCGTGCTGAGAAACGGGTTAGGGGCACTCGTACCTAATGCACAAAGTGAAGCCTCTTTCGCTACCTCGCTAAGCTCCTCTAAAAGCTTGATGTCACCCTCGTTTCCTTTTCCTTCGGTGATATTCGTGAGGACTTTAAGCATCTGCCTCAGACCTTCACGGCAGGGGACGCATTTACCACAGGATTCATCCGTGAGGAAGTCAATGAAGTACCTGGCGACGTCAACCATACAGGTGTCTTCATCCATTACGATCATCCCACCTGACCCCATCATCGAGCCAGCCTTGGAGAGTTCATCAAAACCGACTTCCAAATCTAACAGATTTTCAGGGATACATCCTCCAGACGGCCCTCCGGTCTGCACTGCTTTGAATTTCTTGTCTCCCGGGATTCCACCGCCTATTTCGAAGATAATATCTCTAAGGGTTATACCCATTGGCACCTCCACAAGGCCGGTATTGGTTATCTTACCGACCAGGGAGAAAATTTTCGTGCCCTTGCTTTTTTCGGTTCCAATTTTAGTAAACCAGTCAGCGCCTTTATTGATTATAAGCGGAACATTAGCCCATGTTTCAACATTATTTAAAACGCTGGGGTTATCCCAAACGCCCTTGACAGCGGTGTGGATATATTTTGGTCTGGGTTCTCCGGCCCTGCCTTCCAATGCCGTCATCAGAGCACTCGATTCACCACATACGAAAGCGCCTGCTCCTTTGTGCACGATAATATTGAAATTAAAGTTTGAACCAAGGATGTTTTTCCCAAGAAAACCGTACTCCTCAGCCAGCTTGAGAGCGATGGTCAAATTCTCTACTGCCAAGGGGTATTCCTGTCGAACGTATATATAGCCCTCGTGTGAGCCGATGGCATAGGCGCCAATCATCAACCCCTCGAGGACGGAGTGGGGATTCCCCTCGAGAAGGCTCCGGTCCATATAAGCACCAGGGTCTCCCTCGTCTGCATTGACGATCACATATTTTATATCTCCGGGGGCATTGCGCGATTCTTCCCACTTTCTCCCGGCAGGAAAACCGCCACCACCTCTACCTCTCAGGTTGGACTTTTTGACTTCCTCCAATACTTGCTCGGGGGTCATTTGGGAAAGTGCTTTTTCCAACGCTGAATAACCGCCAATTGCCAGATAGTCATCGATGCTCTTGGGATCAATACTGCCGTTGGAGCCTAAAACGAGCCGCTTTTGATTCTTGTAGAAGGGGATTTCAGATTCGTTAATTATCTTTTCATCGGTGTTGAGGTCAGTATAGAGCAAACGCTCTACGATCCCTTTCTCTTTCACCGCCTGGGATACAATCTCAGGGATATCTTCAGGCTTTATTTGGAAATAGCAGCTTTCCTCAGGGTGATTAACGATAATCGGACCCCTCTCACAAAAGCCATGGCAACCGGTCTTGCGGAGGTCCAATTCTGCACTTAAACCTTGTTTTTCAATCTCCGTTTCAATGCTCGCGGCGACATCTCCACTACCGGTAGCATGGCAAGCAGATCCGGAACAGAGTGTAATACAAGGTTTTTCGGGATCCCTGTCGGACAGGATGCCTTGCCTTAATTTTTCCAATTCGGATGGTGAATTTATCCTCGGCATAATTCTTCCCTACTCGAAGTTTTTTAACACGTCTGCTGTCTTGCCCGGTGCGATCTTCCCGTGGGTCTTCCCATCGACTTCCATCACCGGTCCTAAAGCACAACAGCCAAGACAGTTAACCGTTTCCAGGCTGAATTTCAGATCCAGGTCCGTTTCACCAGGTTTAATTCCAGTCAGGTCTCGCACCGTGTCGAGAACACGCGTCGCACCACGAACATGACAGGCAGTCCCCACACAAATGTGAATCTCATGGCGTCCTTTAGGCACTAAACTAAAGGCTTTATAAAAGGTAGCAATGTGCTGTATCCGGGCTAAAGGAACCTGTAATTTTTCGCTCACCCTCTCCAATGCTTCTTTAGGAAGCCAATGATTTTCGGTCTGAATCCCCAGTAATATTTGAATCAGCGAACTGGCTTCGCCCTGATACTTATCAATGATCTGATCAACTCTATCGTTATCCATATCCGCTATCCTAATTTTCTTCTTACACTAATTAAATACCTGTTCTTTTAACTCAGCGCAGAGCATAGCGCTTCTGGCTATTATCGTACCTGACCAATCCATGCCTTGACGAGCTATTCATGTGTCTTGATACTTCAGAAGGGTTTAGTCCTAACATCTCAGACATTTCTCCGGTTGAAAGGGGTTTTTCCCGCAGGAGCAACACAATTTGACTGACAGCCAATTTATCGAGAATTAATTCATTAAATAACCGATTGACCTTCTCACTGGCAAAAAAATTATTATAGGCTTCTTCCGATTGAAACGGCACTCTCAACTTCTCTCTTTCCACCAGCTTAACGTAGGGGATTAATTTAGAAACGGCTTCAAGTTTGAACTTTAAAATTTTCCTGTTAATTCCTTCGGTTTTACCGAGAGGCCCTATTTCCTCCACCTGCTTGCAAAAATCGTTTGTGATATCGGCAAGAAGAAGACCATCACCGGATGACATAAATTCAATCCTTAATCTGTCCGGATTCAGCCCAATGTGTTCCATTATCTTTTTAAATATCAGCACATTGCTCAGGGCACCGTAATTTCCATGAGTTATATAATTGCATTCATTCAAACGGCAACCCCCAATAAATACCCCGTCTGTCCCATTTGAAAAGGCTCTGAGAATAAATTCCAGGTCGACTCTACCGGAACACATCACGCGGATGAGCCTCATGTTAGTTGAGTATTGCAGTCTGGAAACTCCAGCCATGTCAGCAGCGCCATACGCTCACCAATGGCATACAAAACCTATTATCCTGGGTTTAAATTGAAGTTCTGTACTCATTCGTTCTCAACTCCTTTTACGCTTTGATCTCCTCATCTAGACACGCAGCATCAATTTGGCATAAGAGCTCTTCATCGGTAAAGTGCTTAAGATAAATAGCATTTGTGGGGCACTTTGCGTTACAAAGGCCGTCTCCTTTACAAAGGACAGGATTGACCCAGGCCTTTCGGCCCTGTTGTGTCTCGCGAAATTCTATGGCACCGTACGTACAAGCTGTTATACAAGCCCCACACGATACACAATCGTTCTCTTTTACCTCGCAAATCGAACCCGAGACGGTTACGGTATCATGTGAGAGAAGGGTTAAAGCACGACTTGCAGCCCCATAAGACTGGTTGATCGTTTCCGGTATGTGCTTGGGATATTGAGCCGTCCCACACAGAAAAACGCCTTCCGTGCCGAACTCAACAGGTCTTAATTTTACATGCGCTTCTTTGAAAAAATCATCCGGTCCCAGAGTGACCTTGAATAATTGAGCTATTTCCTTGTTTCCTTCAGGGGGAATAACGGCAGCGGCCAGAGAAATGTAATCGGCATCTATAGCAAGCTTTTGACCTAAAATGGGATCACTCACGGCAACCCTTAAAACTGGACGATCTTCCGCCTGAGCAGCTTCAACCTGAGGTTTATCATCAGGCTTGAAGCGAATGAACTTAACATCGTTATCTGACGCTTCCCGGTAATAATCCTCTGCGAACCCATATGTTCTGATATCCCGAAAGAGTATGTAGATATCCATCTGAGGATTTATCTTTTTCAGTTTGAGGGCGTTTTTGATGGACTGGTTACAGCATATCCGGGCGCAATAATTTCGATCTTCCTGTCTGCAGCCGACGCATTGGATCATCACCAGGCTTTGGGCGCCGATAAGACCTTCTTCTCCCTTAATGATCCGGTCCTCCAACTCGAGGCCGGTCATCACCCTGTCATCTTCCCCGTGAAGGTATTCGGTAGGTTTATAAGCCTCGGCACCAACTGCGATGACGGTTACGCCGTGTTTTATCTCTGAAACCCCTCTTTCAGATTTTACCCGGGTCAGAAAATTTCCGACATACCCGGTCGCCTCGGTGATGGTAGAATCCGTATATACATGAACTGCGGGATGCTGATAAACCGTTCGCACAAGGTCACCTAAATGGGTCTGAACATCCATCCCATCCAGGGTGTAATGGATTTTTCTTGCCATTCCTCCCAGGTCTGTATCCTTTTCCAGAAGGTGAACCTCATGTCCCTGGTTGGCTATGGAGAGAGCACAAGTCATGCCGGCTATACCGCCGCCAACCACTAACGCCGACTTGTTTACCGGCAAATCTATTTCCTGCAATGGATCCAGAAGGCAGGCGCGTGCTATCGACATCCGGGTTATATCCTTAGCCTTTTCGGTGGCGTCTTCCTTTTCGCGGGAGTGGACCCAGGAGCAATGTTCTCTGATATTGGCCATTTCGAAGTAATACTGGTTGATTCCCCCCTCCCTGAGCGTATCCCGAAATAACGGTTCAAGGGTCCTGGGAGAACAGGCCGCGACAACCACGCGATTGAGATTTTTTTCCTTGATTGCTTCCGTTATTGAACTGGCTGAATCAGTAGCACAAGAAAACAACTGTTCCTGAGCGTGGACAACGTTGTCCAGAGTCTTGCAATATTCAACTACTGAAGGGACATCTACCACCCTTCCGATATTAGCACCGCAATGACACACAAAAACACCGATCCTGGCTTCTTTTCTCGATACATCCTTTTCGGGTGGATATTTCCTTTCTGTGTCCAGCTTCCAGCGCCTGTAGTCAAGAAGTTCACCACACTGGGAGCCCGCGCCGCTGGCGGAAAAAACTGACTCGGGGATATCCATAGGACCCTGAAAGGCACCGCTTACAAAGATCCCGGACCGGGTCGTTTCCATAGGATTGGCTGGAATGGCTTTGCAGAATCCGTGTGAATTGAGGTCGATTCCGAACTTAGCGGCCAGACTCTCATAATCGGCAGGCGGATTCAATCCAACCGATAATACCACCATATCGAATTCTTCCTCAATTACGCCTTCGTCCGGGGTGGCATATCTTACAATTACATTTTTACTTTCCGGATCCTCTCCGACTATAGATGCGTAACTTCTTAGAAACCGGATCCCAGGGAGTTTCTCGGTTCTTTGGAAAAATGATTCGAAATCCTTGCCATGGGAACGAATATCGTTATGGAATACGGTACACTCCGCATCGGTGACATGATCTTTTGTTGAAATCACCTGTTTTTGGGTATAGGTGCAACATACGGCAGAACAATAGCTATTATCTCCAGGGGTGACCCGTCTGGAACCGACACATTGAAACCAGGCGATTTTGTGAGGATGCTTCCTGTCGGAAGTACGTAGTATCTCACCTTCGTAAGGCCCGGTGGCGCATAAGAGCCGTTCGTAGTCCATACTGGTGACGACGTTCTGAATCTTGCCATAGCCATATTCATTCTTCACCTTGGGATCAAATGGCTCAAGGCCGGGCGACAGAATTATCGCCCCTACGTTTACATCTATCTTCTCCGGTGTTTGCTGAAAATCTATGGCGTTGCTCTTACATACGCTTTCGCAAATACGGCATTTCTCCTCTTTAAGGTAAATACAGCTATCATCGATATATGCAACAAGGGGAATTGCCTGAGAAAAATATATATGGACGGCTTTATTCTGCGATATTTCCTGATTAAAATGATCCGGGTATTCAACCGGGCAATATTCCGCACAGGTCGTACAACCCGTGCATTTATCCTCTATAATGTATCTGGGTTTCTTGGTAAGGGCTACTTTAAAGTCTCCTGCTTCGCCTTCTAGACTGCCAACTTCAGTATGGGTAAGGATCTCTATATTCGGATGCCGGCCGACCTCGACCAGTTTGGGTGAGAGGATTCACATGGAACAGTCATTAGTCGGAAAGGTCTTGTCAAGCTGAGCCATATGACCGCCAATGGCAGGTCCTTTCTCGACCAAATAAACTTTAAAACCAGCAGTGGCAAGATCAAGAGAGGCTTGAATACCGCTGATTCCGCCGCCAACAACCATTACGTCGACAAATTTTTTGTCTACAAAATTCTGGCAGAGTTGTTGAACTTTTTCTTCTATCAATATTTCGTTTTCCACTTTCAATCACCTCGTTAAGTTTCTTTGGTTCTCTAAATCATTTCTGCAACAATCTCCGTGATGTCTTTGATCACTAAGCTTTCACTATCTTCCAGGGTTAACCTGCTTTCCTCGAAGTGGGTAATGCAGTATGGGCAGGAAGTAGCCAGCACCTCGGCCCCAACGCCCACAGCTTGTTCTATTCTGAAGTCGGAGAATCTTTCACCCTTTGGTGTTTCCATCCAAATCCTGCCGCCTCCACCGCCGCAGCACAGACTGGTTTCCCGTGACTCGGGCATCTCATTTAGCTCTAAAGCGGGTATCTTTTTTAACACCTCACGGGGCTCTTCATATATGCCGTTGTGCCGACCCAGGTAGCATGGGTCGTGATAAGTCACTTTCTTACCGTACTCCTTGTTAAGCTCGAGCCGGCCCTCATTTATAAGCTCAGATAAATATTGGGTAATATGAACCACTTCAAAGTTCACCATGAATTCGGGGTACTCATTTTTGAAGGTATGATAGCAATGGGGGGAAGAAACAAGGATTTTTTTCACGCCATTATCAATAAAGTTCTTGATATTTTCCTTGGCCAACCGCTTGAATAATTCCTCATCTCCGGTCTTGCGGATGCTTTCCCCACAGCAATTTTCCTGGGTACCCAGAATACCGAAATCTATCCCTGCCTTGATAAGAATACTGGCCGTGGCGGCAGCTACCTTTTTTAATCTGGGGTCATAGCTCAGGTAGCAGCCGGAGAAATATAAAACTTCCATCTCCTCGTTAAACGGTTTTACAGACAGGCCTTCAGTCCATTTTGCCCTTTCTTTTCGTTGCTCATTCAATGGGTTGCCTTCGGCGGCGAGGCTTGCGCTTACCCCGCGTATAGGCTTGGCGGTATTGGGAAAGACCCCGTATTCGGTGGCAATCCGGCGCAAGGATACCCCGGATTCTATTTGTCTGACGTCCCTGGGGCACTGTTGAGGGCATGCTCCACAGGTCGAACAAAGCCATATATCGTTACTTTCTATATCCGTTAAACCGAATGTGGCTTCGCGGACTATCTTGCGCATACTAAAGGTTCTAACCCTGTTCCATGGACACACGACATCACATAAACCGCATTGATAGCATAACTTGAAGGCTTTGCCACCGTTGGCTTTTATGACATCTACGATCTCATTATAGTCGGCTACGTTCTCCACGGTCTTTATTAATCCTCATTTACGTATGGTTCAAAGGCTCACCGTTCAGGGTTACCCTGTCGGAATATCCTCCTGTGTTCAATGATATGTATTTTCATGCAAAAGCCATGGATCAAGGATATTGAACCTCTGAATGGTTAAAATAATTTACTCCTTCTTTGACAGCCGGGTAAGGGTATCAATGATCTTATCTAAACCATATTTGTCTGCCAGTGATTCCAATCCGACTGCCAACTCCTCCTGCTCTTCCTCTTCATCAACTTCCTCTTCCCTTTCTTCTAAAACCAGGGCATCAGCTAAACACCACTTCACACACATGGGCTCATCTTCGCCTTCACACATATCGCATTTTAAAGGCAGACCGGAATCGGGTTCTTTGAACTCGTCTCTGGATGGGCAGGAAGCCCGGCAGAAAGAACACTCGTCGTATTCCTTTCCGTCAATCGTGTATTTGTCTCTGCCGGCACATTCGGCCGGAGCATAATCACCTGCGTATACTGGAACATATATGTCTTTATACGGTTCGCAAATCACCCGAATGCGCGCCCTGGCCGGATTATTGCTGCTGTATTTCGGCTCAGCATGAGAGGCGGAGCAGATGACCTCGCATGCCCGGCAACCATTGCATTTTTCAACATCAATTCTGATTGTTTTAACTATTTTTTTCTTTTTCTCACCCTTCACGGTTGTACCCCCTTCGCTTTATTCCGCCTCTTTTTCCGGCGAGATCTCTTTGGAAGTATCACCTTCACCATCCGTCAATATTTTTCTCTGTATAAAGTCTTCGCTTACGTAATCCAAGCCAAGTTCAACCAACGACTCTTGCGTTGGGATACCCTCTTTATTCCACCCTTTGAGCTTGTAATACGAATCCAGGAGCTCAGCTTCAAGTTCGGGAAATCTTTTTTTCCAGTGGGTTTCGGGCGGCTTCTCGTCTTTTCTTCTCAGACCGCGCCTTATGTTGATGGCTCTCACCAGCGTTCGGTACCTCTTGGTGGCCTGCGTCAGTTTGTCTTCATCCATATCGATTCCGGCGCCGGCCGAGATAAATTTCGGAAAATTGTGGATATGATATGGCGGTTTCAGGTGAAATGATGATACGCCGGTGCACATTCCGAGGGCATCATCAATGTAGTGCATCTGTTCCATCCAGTCGACAATATCGCAAACCATGGGAACCGTTGGGTAATAGGGCATCGAGTTTTCTCCGCGCGGCTCCCAGTCCAGGAAATATTGCTTAAACTTATCATCAGGAACCTGGAACCAATCCTTTACAAACTTTTCTCTGTGCTCTCGTTTAGGAAAAGGTGTCTGGGGGAACTGGCCTTCAATCTGGGTGATGTTAATCTTCTCGCCGGTGCAATACATCAGAAAATAGATAGGATTCAGCATGCCCAGTTTGAGAGGCAACTGCTCATGTTTTTTAATATTGTTATGCGCATATTCTTCTGCGCCCTTACCGATCTCTTTGGCCGCCCAATAAGTGCCATTGGCCAAAACATCTCCTATCCCTTCACGGTGGACAATTTTGTCAATTAACCAGTAAAACTTTTCCTCGTTGTCGGACGGCAGTCCCGGCAAGTCTTCGTCAGTTAAAATGCCGTTTTCGTATAGTTCAAGGGCAAAGGCCATGACCTGGGGGGTTGAGTAGCCATCCATGCCATACTCCGTAGCACGCTGAGCGATTGTTAAACCGAATTTCAAGTTTGACATTGCCGCCATTGTGTACGTAAGTTTCGAGAAGCATTTCATCATGTACGTAGGAAGTCCCGGCAGGGTGATCGTTGCGCCGCATTTCATCGGGCAGTTATAGCAACTTATCAGTCGGGTCCTCGCCGAATCCAAAGTGTCGAACCACTCTTTTGCGATTTCCTCCGTCCAGTATTCTCTTCTGCGATGGCGCGCATTTCCCCAGGAAAAGTTTTCGGTATGCCACTTCTCATCATGGATTGCCATCTCCTGTGGTGACCCAAGCACGGATAAAATGGGGATGACCCCCGGAATTGGGTTATCTTCGCGCCATTTTATATACTCCAGCACTTCGTTGCATTGCTCAAAGTATTCGGCCGGTCGGGCGATATTGATGTCACCCGTTCCGCGCACAACAATCGCTTTTACTCTTTTGTCTCCCATAACGGCGCCACCACCGCCCCGACTGGCACTGGACCTGCCCTGTTCGATGGAAGCATAATACACCCTGTTTTCACCGGCCAGGCCGATAGATACTACCTGGGCTTTGGGCTCATTTAGCTCCTGCCGGATGAGTTGCGCAGTTTCATTAGAGCCTTTACCCTGTAGATGAGAGGCATCCCGTATTTCAACTTTGTCGTTATTGATCCACAAATAAATCAGATCGGGAGATTTACCGCGCAGGATCACTTTGTCATAACCGGCATACTTCAATTCGGGTGCCCAAAACCCCCCCATCATTGAAAATGCCATTAACTTGGTCTGAGGAGAAATGGTAGTCACAATGGTGCGATTACAACCGGTAGCCGGTGTGCCGCATAAAAGACCGGCGCCGAATATGAGTAAATTCTCGGGAGAAAAAGGTTCAACTTCCGGGGGAACCCTGTCCCACAATATCTTGGCGTTAGTACCTAGACCCCCCAGATAAAGCTCAGTGTCTTTGGGGTCTGTTTGTACCCTCTCAATGTTTCCCCTGGTTAGATCAATTTCTAAATTAAATCCTGTTTCTGCGTACCTCATTTTTTTCCTCTTCTATGTTACCTGAATCCGTTATTGGCCGGGTCGAAACTGTTGGTCATGATCTGGCTTATGATTTTACTGACGATCAGCGTTGACCCGGAGATCAGGGGCGGTCGTTTATGGCTATAAATTAGCTATAAATTAGCTATAAAATAGTTATAGGAAGTTCTCCGGACTTTGTCAAGAAAAAAACTTATTGGATGGGCGGCGCGGTATTCAAAGAGCGATGACGGGCTTTTTAGGAGGCCGGGTTCATAATCCCTGGGCATCATATTGACGGGTCAGCGCCCGTTCTACGGACCAAGGAGGGAAACAGGAAGGCCAATTGAACAATCTGTTTGCTGAGCGCACACAGGCATCTGAGTGCGTTTTAATTTCCGCTGCCATGGCATTTAGCGTCGTAACATCGCACACTATCCCAATGTTGTTTCAAGTGGCGATAAATGGGATAATCACCAAGGTAGGAAATCCTGCGATATCCCTATCTCGTCTATTACCTCATTTTTTTCTCTTTGAACTCCAGACAGCCATCCTTATATGAAGACCTAATCACATATAGATGAAAGTTATCATCGCCGGCTTTTACTGATGTGCCTGTTTTTCTATCCAGCCTGGTTCAGCTGCCGACTATTTCGATCGGCCTTCAAAAGGATCAGAAGGTGGGCGTGTTGTGCACTGGCGGGCCCTCTCTGTCCTCAAAAATTATTCAAAATTGCGGCGCTGATCCATTCCGATGTATTGCCAAAGGGCTGAAAGATCAACCGCAGATGTCGGCCATCTTGAAAAGGGATCGTGGTAGCTTCGATAATGCGGCTTTGAAAAAGAAGATCGTTGAAGGTGCCCTGAATATGATCCGTAAACATCCGGGAATCGGGGCGTTATTGTTGGAATGCAGCGACATGCCGCCGTACGCCGCGTAGGTGCAGCGGGCGATCAAACTGCCGGTCTATGATTTTGTCACCCTGATCAAATGGGTGCACAACTCGGTAGCCCAGAAGCCGTACTACCGATTCATTTGATGGGTTTCGGCTATTAACGCAACATTCTTAAACATGCATAAAATATCTGAACTTGCCTTAAATTTGTATAATCTGAAGGCAGAATATGCCATCGCTTGGTACGTCGATAGCACAACTTTTTATGCGGCTTGTTTTTCTAAAGTTTAGTTTTTATTTTTCTTTAGCGTGTTGTTTATCTCTTTCCTCGGTAATGCAATAGATCCCTTTCCCTTTCATGGCCGGTTCGAAACATTGATTGTCGGAAATACAGGCGGCCTTTTGAAGATCCCCGGATTTCCAGCGGTTGATCAATCCCGGCTCCCGGATAAACGGCCGTGACAGGGAAATATAATCGGTCACACCTTTGTCCACCAGTCGTTCGGCCACTTCGTAAGATCGATTGCCGCCGACAAGGATCAATGGCACGTCGATTTTTGCCCGAAATGCTTTGGCGGCTTCCTGAAAATAAGCCTCTTTTTCTTCTTTATTTATTCCCACCCGACTGCCATGCAGTTTAGGATTGTGGAGCATGCCGCCGCTGATTTCTATAGCGTCGATTCCGCCTTCGGTCAATATCTTCCCAACCTGAACCGAATCCTCAAGGCTTAATCCGCCATCTATGAAATCCTGCGAATTCATCTTAATCAAAACCGGACAATCGGTACCTACCGCATTCCTTGTGGCCAGTAGGACCTCCCTATGGATTTTAGCCCGGTTGCGGATATCACCCCCATATTCATCGGTGCGCTTATTAAAAGCAGGTGAAAGGAACTCACTCAAAAGATACCCATGTGCTGAATGAATCTGCACCCCGTCAAAACCGGCCTCTTTTGCCCTTTCAGCTCCTCTGGCGAATGCTGCTACAATTTCTTTTATCTCAGCCACTGTAAGTTCCTGGCGTGGTCCTTTTGCAATCCCCTCAACCTTTGAAGGCGCAAGAGATATCTGCCCGGTCAATTTGGCATTGGCAAAAAATCCGGCGTGGGCCAACTGCATGACAATTTTGCCCCCCCTTTCGTGTACCGCATCGGTCATTGTTTGCAGCCCTGAGATCAATTCATCTTTATGCACCCCCAGCTGCCAGGGACCTGCCTGGCCGCGAGGATGAACATATGCGTGGCTGGAGATGATCAGGCCTATACCGCCTTCGGCCAGTTTGACCATACAATCCTTCAGCCTGGGCGTGACAGCACCATCATCGGCCGCCATTCCCTCCCATGTGGCTGATCGAACGAACCGATTAGCCAGTTTCATTCCATTTATTTCCGTTGCTTCAAATAATTTTGACATTGAATTAACCTCCTAATAGATTATTTATTTAAACCTGCCATGCTGGCCTTCAGCCCCGCAACCAGTTCCTTGGGATCCTTTGGCGAGATCGGAAAATCGGGTTGCGCATCCATCCCAAAAAAGTTGACGATCGTCTGCGAGCATGTATCAGGACGAATGGTTTTGAAGGCGATCAACGGGTTTTCCCTATGGGGTATACCGATGCTCGTGAAATTGTAAAAAAGAGAAATGTCATCGTCCTTCAATTTCAGGGGTAACACTATTGAGCGGTTTCCTTCCCCTTAATCATTTTACTGAGCTTGTCCAAAGCCTTGGAGGTTTCCTCCCGGAACTTGCCGAATCCCTTTGACGTTTCCCCCTTCATCTTTTCCATCGTGCCCTGCAATTCATTCAACTGCTTTTGCATATCCATATCGCCGCCTGTTCGATTGTAGGCGATAACAGCTACAATCAGGGCGATGATCGAGATCAGGAGCGCCAGCGTAGACCTGAATCCCCCTTTGACTTTAGCCGTCTTTTTCTCCTTAGTCATGTTCCCGCCTCCTCTTTTACATCATTTCCAATATAGTTAGCGTCCATCCTTTTCCGTATCAGCAATCTTGAACACTGAACCCCAAACCCTGAATCCTTACTTCTTTTTTTCTTCAGCTTCCCCTGCGAACTTTTTCAAGTCCTCGGCAAGCTCTTTTAATTTCTGATCAACCAGATAATTGATGATTGATTCCGATATGCGCCGTCTCTTCCGCCGAAGCCGAACGTATCGCCGAATATATCTTCATAGCTCTAGTAACGCCCGAATTCCTACCCGAATGCTCTATATTTTTATCACATTTATGGTGCAACATACAGCCAGGATTATAGGAAGAGAGTCCTCCTCACGGTTTCCTCCCGTTTCGGTAAATTGTCGGACGGGCTTCACTCCCACCGCACAGCGCACATGTCGTCCTAGGGTGCTGGCGGGGACACGCCAGGTGATTTCCAGTATGGGTTAGCCTCCTGTAATCACATTAAATTATACAACCTCGTATCGCAAATAATGTCAATGATGAACAGAGCCGAATAAATGGCGTAATAATTGTAATAAAAAGAACGCCTGCATCAGTGGCAACAGATTCCAAATTGCCCAGATTTTAGGCATCTGCTCAATCATTGTGTTAGATAATTTTTAAAATCCTATCAATACCCATCCCTTATTTACGCCCACAATTCGTCAAGAATGAAGATTTGACCCCGTTGGTTTTTTCACTTATACCATAACCTGGTTATCCGAAAAGCCCAAATGACAAATTTCCTCAATTAAAAATATTTCTCAACTTAAAATAAAACTATAATAATAAACGGGAGGCAAACAATATGAAACTAGAAACAGCTTTTTCAATGGACACATCCAGCATCAAGTATGGTCCAGGTGTTACCCGCGAAATTGGCTGGGACATGGAAGAGCAAGGATCACATCGTGTAATGGTAGTGACGGACGCCAATTTAACCGAGAGCGAAGCGGTTGCGGTCACACTCGAATCATTGTGCAAGCATGGGATCGATGCCATCTTGTTCGATCGGGCCAGTGTGGAACCCACGGATATTTCTTTTAAAGAAGCCATTAAGTTTGCCGAAGACGGCAATTTTGACGGCTTTGTCGCTGTCGGCGGGGGTTCCAGCATGGATACCGCCAAAGCCGCTAATTTATACGCCACATACCCGGCAGAATTTATGACCTACGTCAACCTGCCTATCGGGAAAGGCGAACCGATTCCCGGCGCATTAAAACCACTGGTGGCGGTTCCGACAACTGCCGGCACGGGCAGCGAAACGACCGGCGTGGCCATTTTTGATTTTCTGGAAATGAATGTCAAAACCGGTATTGCACACCGCGCGCTGCGGCCGGTAAAAGGCATCGTAGATCCAAATAATACCCGAACGCTTCCCAAGATGATTGCAGCCTGCACCGGACTGGACCAGCTCACCCATGCGCTGGAAGCCATGACCGCTTTGCCCTATAACCAGCGACCCGCACCTGAGCATCCCAAGATGCGCCCGGCATATCAGGGATCCAACCCCATCTCCAACATCTGGGCCTCTCGGGCTATTGAAATGATCTCCCGGCATCTGGTCGGTGTGGTTGAGGATTCTTCCGACGATGAAGCCCGCGGAGAGATACTGCTGGCTGCAACCTATGCCGGCATTGGCTTCGGCAACAGCGGGGTTCATCTGGCGCACGGCATGTCATATCCCGTATCGGGGATGGTTCACGATTATGTGCCCGAAGGATATCCACCGGAACACCCTCTGGTTCCACACGGAATGGCGGTTGTTCTGAATGCCCCGGCGGTTTTCCGATTCACTGCTCCGGCGAATCCGGAACAGCATCTGTACGCCGCTAAACTGATGGGCAAGGATATTTCCAGCGTATCTCCCGATGATGCCGGAGAAGTGCTATCAACTGCAATTATCGAGATAATGCGCAAGGTTGAAATGCCCAACGGGCTCAGCGCCGTGGGTTACGATCCGGATGATGTCGACAAACTGGTAGAGGGAACATTACCCCAGCACCGAGTGACCAAGCTGTCGCCCCGGCCGGCAAGTGCTGAGGATTTGAAGCAGCTGTTTCTGGATTCGATGGAGCTGTGGTAAAAACAGAGGTCGGAGGAATAGAGCTGAAGACAGAGGACCCAGAGTTCAGGTTTCAGTGTCCAACCCCTTGCCAAGAGGGGTTGAAGCTTTTGAATTGATAACTATTAAAAAAGACAAAGAAAAATATTTCGGTGAGAAAAGTTGTTCTTCAAAGAGCGCTTTGACAGCGGCACAAAACTTTTTAAGAGTTAGCATTCCAGAAGCAACTGATTTTACCAATAAACACAAACCATCACGTGCCTGTGCATGGTTGATTACTTTATGAATACCGTTACTGATTGCCACATTGTTTTTCCAAAAAAATTATTTGTCTCACACCAGATGCGGCACTGTGCCCCATTGGGGGTGCGAAACTTGAGTCGGGCACCTTCCAGGACCAAAATTACAAGCCACCCCCTCTGGGAGCGGTAATTTAATTGAAGAAATAAAAAATTACTAATTTACCGGATAGTTATCCAACAATCCCTGTTATTATGCTTGAAGTGAAAGGACCCTGAAAAGGGTGGCGTTCGATCTTTTTTAATCCAGCTGATTCAAGCATCCCCATGATCTGCTCTTCAGAGTAGGATTGGCCGGCATTTGTTCCCAGCAGCATATTTAAAGAGAAAAGGGCCGGGAATAGAGGGCCATCCATGGTGTTATCTAAGATAAAATCATGAACAACCACCAGACCGCCTGGTTCGAGGACAGCCACCGTTTTGTTGATAATCATCTGGCAATTTTCATGGCCTTCTGCATGTAAAATATTGGAGAGCAGGGCAACGTCATATGTCCCCTGAATACCGTCTTCCAAATAGTTTCCACCGATGAAATCTATCCTGTCACTCAAACCGAACTTTTCAATAATTTTTTTCGCATACGGCTGCGTCGAGGGCAAGTCATAGACCGTTGCTTTGAGCCGGTGGTTTTTTAGACAGAAATAAACGGCGTATGTCCCGGGACCGCCCCCGAGATCGATCAAATGTTGTCGGTTGGAAATGTTGATTTGATTAGATAACCGGGGTGCCAGACCCCTGGCCAGGTTGAACATACCCATGTTGAAATTCTTTCTTTGGCCCTTATCTTTTTGTGAAGCACTAGCCCTGATCGGTTTACCAGTTTTTACGGCCTGATCCAGCTGTGACCACGATTCGACCAGGTGGTGATGGTGCATGATGAAGTAACCGATATAATCTTGGGAGTCTTTTGAGAGAAAAGATTTGCTCGATCGAGTGTTCGAATATATGTCGCCTGTTTTTTTCAGTAGGCTCATCGCGGTGAGAGCGTTTAAAAACGTAGTTACCGCTCTTTTATCGAGGTTTAGTTTTTGAGCAATTTCGACGTCTGTTCGTCTTTTCTCCCCTATTGTAGTAAAAATATCGAGTTTGACACCGGCATGCAGCGCACAAGCCTTCCAGTAATCACCTGATATTTCTAACAATTGTTCTGGATTTATTTCAGGGGTATCCATACTTTTTTACTCATCAATATCTAATAAACCTGTTTATCACTTGTGAGTCTAAGAGTTATATTTTTTAAAGTCAAGAGACCCTCCAGGCACCTAAAAAAATTCGTGTTTAGCCTGTGCATGGATATCGGCTCGGGCACGGGTCAAGAAGGTCTACTGAAATCGAATTTGCGTTTTGATGATTGTATTTTCCGCTGAGTATTGGTATTGAATTTTGAATCAAGTAGGTTAATATGCCTAACGGTTCAAAATAATTCCAAAAGAGATCGACCTTATTCCTTTAAAAGACTCCAAACCCGACATATCCACCGGATTGACACCGGAATCGGGTGTTGCAACACGGGTCGAAAGGAAACGGCAACATATCAAAAAGGCGATGAAAAATAAGTATAAAAAAGCGGTTGTAACCGGTGGTGCGGGATTTATCGGTTCTCATCTGGTGGAGGCCCTGTTAACAAACGGTTGCCATGTAACAGTGATTGATAACCTATCAACAGGCTCACTTTCAAACCTGGAGCAAGTCAAGGATCATATTGTTTTTTTTGAAACCGATATCAGGGATCAGGACGCCTTGACCCGGGCGACAAAGGGATGTGATATTATTTTTCACCAGGCTGCCCGGGTATCGGTTCCCATGACGGTTGAACATCCGGTGGAATCAGCCATGATAAATGATGTGGGTACACTGATGGTCCTTGAAGCGGCTCGATTCGGAAACATTAAAAAGGTTATTTTCGCAAGTTCTTGTGCGGTGTATGGTGATGACCCCCGTCTCCCAAAAGATGAAAATATGTTTCCAGAGCCTCTGAGTCCATATGCAGTTCATAAACTCACTGGAGAGCTCTATTGCCGTCTTTATCATGATTTACATGGGATTGAAACGGTTTGTCTTCGTTATTTTAATGTGTTTGGACCAAAACAGGATTCATCGTCACCATATTCCGGTGTGATATCAATTTTTATGGCAAAGGCGGTTTCAGAAGAAGCCCCGGTGATTTATGGGGATGGAAATCAGTACAGAGATTTTGTTTTTGTCAAAGATGTGGTCAATGCAAATCTTCTTGCCGCAAACTCAGAAGATTTGGGAACAAAAATATTCAATATTGGGGCCGGAAATTTTATTCGAATCCACCAGCTTTGGAAGCTGATCTGTCAGATGAGTGGGGTGGATGTTGAACCAGAGTATAGGCCTGGGCGGCCCGGTGATATTCATGAATCGGTAGCAAGTACTGAACTGGCAAAATCAGTACTTGGGTTTAAACCCGCCTATTCACTTGAAGAGGGCCTTGAGATCACCCTAAAATGGCATAGCGGATCGTGAGCGGAGAATCATATATGAAGAATGAATTTACGAGGGTTCTTATAACAGGTGCTGCCGGGTTTATCGGCTTTCACCTTTCAAAACGCCTGTTAAAGGATGGGTACCGTGTAATCGGAATAGATAACCTGAGCCCTTACTACGATGTCACCCTCAAAGAGGCCCGGCTAGCAAGACTGACATCCTTTCAAACTTTCTCATTTTATCAAGCGGACCTTTCGGAAAGGGAAAAGGTAGAAAAAATATTTTCTAGCATTCAGTTTGACACCGTGGTCCATCTTGCCGCTCAAGCCGGCGTCCGGTACTCCCTGGAGAACCCCCACGCATATGTCAATTCAAACCTCGTCGGGTTTATTCATATTCTTGAAGGTTGCAGGCACCATGGAGTGAAACATCTGGTTTTTGCGTCTTCCAGTTCTGTTTATGGCGCAAACACGCTGATGCCTTTTTCAGTTCACCACAATATCGACCACCCGGTATCCCTTTATGCCGCAACGAAAAAAGCCAATGAGCTCATGGCGCATACCTATAGCCATCTCTTTGCGCTTCCCTGTACCGGTTTGAGGTTTTTTACGGTATACGGACCCTGGGGACGTCCTGATATGGCTCTTTTTCTTTTTACAAAGGCGATATCTGAGGGAAACCCGATCAAGGTTTTCAACCACGGTGAGATGCTGCGGGATTTTACCTATATTGATGATATCGTCGAAGGGATGGTCCGGGTTATGGGGAGATTACCCGAACCCGATCCAACTTGGGCAGGCGACCGACCGGATCCCGGGACCTCGTACGCCCCTTACAAGATCTATAATATTGGGAACAATAATCCCGTAAAACTCCTTGATTTCATACACGTGATTGAAAAGAGTCTGGGTAAATCGGCGGAAAAGGAATTTGTTGATCTTCAGCCGGGTGATGTTCCGAAAACCTATGCAAACATTGATGATCTGATAACAGATGTTGGGTTCAGACCCCGGACACCGATTGAGGTCGGTATCAAACGTTTTATCTCATGGTATGAGGAGTATTACCATGACCGCAAGGCAGAGGTAACCTAAAACAGAGGGTTTTCAAATCGATACCCGGATTATCGGTTTAAAGACCAAACCAAACACCAAGGTTAAAATGAAATACAATATAACCGGATCGGTATGTCAAGCCAAAAAAGGATAATTGGCACGTTCATATGAAACGGTTATCGATTTAAACGGAGAGATTTTTGAAATAAAGTCCTCCCCGAGCAGGCAGGTTATCAAAATTACAAAAAAAGAAGAGATCAGGGCAAAACCTGCCCCTGGACCGATGTAGGCTCGCAATGTCCTCCAAGCATAAAAGGATCAAAACGGTGGCGGTTGTCATCCCAATCCCTGATGACAGGACTGAGTCCTTTGCATTACGCATTGAATGTCCTATATGTCCCCGGTCTTTTGCCTGTACAGCGACGATTCCTCGTCTCTGCTTCCGAGAGGTGCTTGTCAAGCTTTTTGGCCATCTCCTCATCGCTGACAACCGCATCATTTCGACCCTGTCTCCGGAGCATTGTATTCTGTGATGCAAGCATTTCATCCATTTTCCTTTTCATGAAAACGATTTTGTATTCTTTGCTATTTGGAAGGTAATACAAAAGGGCAGATACCATTTTAAAAACCTTGCCGTGGCAGCTGTCCAGCCAGGAAGAGTCTTCTTTTATTTGCTTCACTTTTTCAAACTCATAATACCCGTGCGGATTATCCTCGTCTGCCTGCCGAATGTGATCCGTTATCACCTGCATTCCACCCGCTTCTAACATTTGCATCATCATCGATGTCCCGCAACGCGGTAACCCTGAGACGATAAAAACGGGCTCGGCCTTGCTTTTTGTCATCACTGTGTTCCGGAAAATAGATTCTATGGATCACTATGGCCAGGCCAATTTTTTTTGTTGGTAATTTATGGTGTTCCGTTTTTAGGACTTGCCCAGGGTCGTGTTTAACGAGGGCGAAAAGTGTTATGTCATTTAAATAAAAAAAGAATCCTGTCGGTTGGTCGATAGCGGTATTCCAAGATGGCTGGGTCTTGACCACACTTTTAGGGGGCGTAATGAAAGGGATGTATAACGATCATCAAATCTGTAGTTAATAAATAC
>CAJWQP010000027.1 GCA_913045445.1 uncultured Nitrospina sp.
TTAAAAAGGAAAATGCGCAGTTAAAGCAATTGGTGGCGGAGATTGCTTTGAAGAACCGAGTGCCAGTCGATGATCGCCTTGTCGCTGGTTTGATAGATATTGAGTTGGGTTTCTGAAACCGGGTCGATGGTCGCCGATCCTGCCTGAACCGAACCATCCGTTGGCAAAGCGTAAACCATGGAAGGGGGAAATACCCACCAGATAGGTGAGAAGTGAAACCAGAAAAGTTACTCCGTTGCCAGGACGGTTCAAGAGATGAAACACCCCGCGGGTTCGCGTTGGCTTTTGTGGACGTGAAACGGACTTCTCCTTATTCCCCACCGGAGGGGGGCGACTGCGAGAGAACGCGTTGTCCCATCTGCATTACATTCATGCCATACCCTCCGCAACCTTCAAGCCAAAAACTATAAAAGCAACCTCTGTCTTCTTAACTTGCTTTTTTTAATAATTTTCACAGCATTCTCTTCCCAACAGCAGTTATCAATAATTTGAAAACTCTTTGATTAAACGCTAAAAAACTACACACCGTGTCTTAATAATTAGCCACGTCTAAAACTTCTTGGATAAACTGAAAAAGAACCTTGGGTCCTTGTTTCCTTCTGCGGCCACATTATCTGAAATTGGTTTATCCAGTTCAGCATAGCCGGAAATTGAATCAGTCAAATTGAAACGCATACCCAATCCCATGGAAGTACGACTCTGGTTTTTAGCCCCGGTAGACGTTTTCACTTTATTCCAAACCGCCCCGTAATCCATGAAACCATATAGTTGAAGATCCGATAGATACTCCCACTCCGGTCGAAGCGCTTTTTGCAATTCAACCTTGAAGGCCAGTCCCTGATCGCCAGTGATTTCCGAAGAGTCATAAGCGCGCCCATACTGCGCTCCCCCCACGCCAAATTCTTCCGATGCCAGCAGTTTGTCCAAAGAGTATTGCCAGGATGCGGCACCCAACAAAGCCCAACCCGGAGCCAGATTTTGCAACCGCATGACATCGCCCGTCAACTTCGTAAAATTACTTTTCCCAAGTGTCCGTGACAGATTGGATGAACCCGGTTCAGTCGCATCGAACATATTCAATCCCTGACCCAGGTTGAAGCGAAGGAGATTGATCCCTCTATACTCATCAGCGAAGTCATAAGCGACTCCCAATTCCATAACCCTCAACCGGTCCTCGGAATCTAACGACCCCAGAATATTTGTGGTCGAATTTCTGACAGTGAAACCAAAATGCCCGGTCAGGTTTTCACCTCGCGAACGGATAAATGGATGCGTCAGTCTCAGGGCAATGGTCGAGCTGTCCCCTTCAACGTCAAACCTTTGAAGACTTGAACCCGGCTCAGACCTGCTAAGCGAACCGGAGAAAAATAACCGGGTGCCTTCCCGGCTGACCGGTAAATCATAAAACGCGTTAAGAAAAAAAAGTTCTTCTGTCTGACTGGTAACGACCCCTGTTATCCCCGTGCGACCATAACCACCCAATAAAGAGTTCGCGGTAACGCCGCTGGAAAATTCATACGGTCCATTAAATTCCGACCCCCTGTTGTCAGTGGCCACATAACCCTCGAAAGCCTTATCCGTTAAAACCAGAGTTAAACTGGTGGCACCCGGATTAACTTCAGAAGGCGTCAGCACCGACTTGGCCGTTACCCCTGGAAGATCGTCAATCAACAACAAGTACCGTTCGAGCACAAGTGAGCGCAACGGACGGGATTTAAGAATTTTTTTCCGATACGCATTGAGCAATTTTCTCGGACCGCGCACAGGCCCCTGAATTTTTACCTTGTCGATATAGCCTTCAATAACTTGTATGTGAACCGCTCCATCGTGAATTTTCTGCGGTGGCACAATAGCCTTGGACAGGATGTAACCATCATTCCTGTACTTATTAGTTATTTGCTGAGCGATTTCATAAATATGTCTTAGTGTTAATTCCTTCCGTAAAAACTTCTTGTATATCGACTTTAAATCCCGCTTGTCGTAGATTGTTGTTCCCTTGATGAACAGTCGCTTCAAGACAAATTTGACTTCCTCCAACTCATCCGGAAACAAAGGGGCCATACTTTTGGGTTTAACAGGAACAACCTTGGATTTCGGGCGAGGCTGACTATCAAATCTGCGATCAAACCGACTAGGTGCCGCCTGCTTGTAAGTGCGGTCCCGCCCCTCTGGAGAAATCTGGGCATGCGTCTCTCCAACATGGACCAACCCGAAGCTGACCCACACCAGAAATGGTATCAATACCTTGCAATGATTTGACCGCAAAAGGGCCTTAGAAGTCTCCACCACACCTTTCCTGTCGGTATAAATCGGGCCTCAATTAGCTTTTTCATACACTTTTTGAAGGCCGTTGATTATTCGTAACTTCAATTAACATATGGTGTTCAAGCCTCGCATATGAGAACAATTTATCCCTAAACAGATACGATGATTTCCGTAAATCAATGCCGAAAAACTCGCCTCAAAACCACAATAACCTTTTGATCTGCAATGACTTGGACACTATTACCCGGAAAATTAAGAAGCAAGGACTGTGCCAAATACAAGGGGAGTCAGGAAACAAAGAAAAGCATCTATTTAAAACGAGTTAGGAAAGTTTTATACAACTGGAAAGGGAGGGGTGTTCGACGTAAACGGGAAAAATCTTCCCAAAAGTGTCAAAATATGTGTTTTCCGGGAAGGGCGGCAACGCTGTGACCATCTAAACCGCAATGATTAAACGGAATCGCCCCCAAAAAATGGTTACTATGCAATTGCATCTGGACACCATAAGGGTACATCTAAAACGGTGGTTTTTCAATCCCATACAATCCATTACAGCAAACTGAATTTTTAATATTAGCCCACCTTGTGGTAAGATCAGCAATCCGATTGAAAAACGTTTTCCTAACTGTGTGACCTAGCCCATGGTTTATTGCTGTTGATCCCTAAACAAATAGTAAAAGCCCCTGCCAAAAAAACTCCTCTCGCCAGCGAATTTCGCATACAGGGGACAGATGGAATCCGTTGTGAGGTGAAAGCGTCTTATTCTTCGGAGGTCGCAGGTTTCACTCCGCAAGACGCATTCCTGAAACTTGGGTTCATCACCGATGAGTTCATGGAGCTGTATGCCTATGCCCATGTCAAACAGCTGATAAACGAAGGAAAGGCACAAGCCGGGGATGATATTGTGGTCGGATGGGATCCTAGGAATCCGCGGGGAAATTTTACCTCCGCCGTTGTCAAGGGAATTTGTAAAGCCCGCCTGAACGCCCTTGTCCTGGGAGTTGTCCCCACTCCTCTGGTTCCAATGTATATGCTGTATAAAAATGCCCGTGGCGGTTTCATGGTAACGGCATCTCACAACCCAAAAGACCAGAACGGAATTAAGGTTTTCTCATCTTTCAGGGGCCTCAAACTGCTCCCAAAAAATGATATCGCACTGACACGTGACATCCTTAATCTCAACTATTCAACTCTCAGCGAACTCTCCATCAAGGGAAAACGAATCGACTCGCGGCGGGAAGCCCTGAAATTATTTCATCAATTTTCTTTAACACCTAAAAACACATGGGTTCCACCTGAACGGGCAAAACACCTGTTCAAAAATATCACGCTGGTGGTTGACCCAGCCAACGGGTCGCTCTCGGAAATCGCGGCAGAAATATTTCGTCAGAGCGGATTCGGGAAAGTGGTCGAAGTGAATGCCAAACTCAACGGCGATGTCAATCTTAAAAGCGGCGTGGCTGACCTGGAAGGAAAAACTCTCATAACAGCTGATATGGTGCAAAAGAATACGGGGTTATTTTCAGAGCATTTGGCTATCACAAAATTATTTGAGCTCGGCCGCAAAAACCGAATCATCATTACCGAAGGGAAGAAAAAAGTTTGCGGCGCAATCTTTGATGCCGATGGCGACCGTTTCTACAGGCTGGAATATGACGCGTCCAAAGATACCCTTATTGTCCTGAGCGGAGACGAAACCGCCTTTCTTCAAGCCAGCTATCTCATGGCCTCGGACCCCAAACGTTATAAAGGAAAAAGGTATATCAACACTGTTGAAAGTGATCTCAACACAGCGGTTGCAGTAGAAAAACTTGGGTTTCGCCCCGTCCTCACTTCGGTAGGCGATAAATGGATTCTGCTGAAAATTGCCAAACTCATTGTGGAAGAACGAATTCGAAAAATAAAGAAATCAAGCGGCAACAAACCTCCCTCTTCCAAGCTTCTAAAAAAATGGAAAAATATGCTTGATAAAGAATCTCTTGATGTCATCACGTTTCACGAACTGGAAACAGAGTTAGACTTTTTTGAAAAAAATAATAAAACAAAAAAAAACATTGCACTCCCTGATGAAAATAATTCCTTTGCTTTCGCTATTGGCAGTGAAGAAACAGGACACAGTATCACCAACGGCTCACTGATCCGGGAAGACGGATACCGAACCCCTGTTTTTTTCGGCAATGGACTCAAGAGCGCCATCAACACATTTACCGCTACCCAGCTTTTACTTGAATCAAAACCCGTGCGGACTTATTTTTCCACTCTGGCAAGCCCATTCCCGTCCGGATTCAAACAAACTTTCTACACCTACTATGTTCAAAAGAATCTTTTTCAAAAGAATTCGCAGATCTGGGGCCGCCTGAAAAAATTCATCAATGAAGAAGCTAAAAGTAGGGGATTCAATCTGAAAACCACCAATTTCGCTGAAGAACCAGACATGTTATACCTTTCGCTCACCTCGAAGGATGGCGCGCGTAGCGCTATTTTCATTCGCAATTCTGGAACCGAAAATAAAATAGGTGTCAACCTGCGTGGATCAAAAAAAGACTCCGCCAAGTTAAAATCAATAGGGCAACAAGTAATTAAAATCCTGCTATCCTCAATGAAAGACCCCGAAAACCATCTGTACAAGTTAGAGCAGGACATTCTCAATCAGCTGAAAGGTGGATCGGTTCCACCTGACAAGCTGAAATTAAAAAAACCTACCGGCAAAAGAGTTCTTGCTGAAATGATCCGGCAGGGATTGATCGGGCTGACCGGAAAAGGTTACGCCACAACTCCCCTCGGTAAATGGTACCGCTCTGAGCAAAACCGAAATTGTTGACATGTTCATAATTTAAATTGAATTAAACAGGCATCAAAATTAATATATACATATCTATTTCTGCTCGATCAGAAATAACATTATTGCCTCAGGCTCAACAATATGAGTTTTTTTACAGACATCTATTTTCCTCAACTGGATCACTTCGCCCATAAGGATATTTTCCAAAATATCGAACAAGTGTGGGACCCGCTTAAAAACTGTGAGCGTTTGGTCCGCACCGCCTTGAGCAAAGATGAATCCGGTGACTCTCTGGAATCGTTGCCCGGTCTCACAGTGGATTCCAGTCCTTCCGTGAGAGGTATTGTTGTGGAGCAATGGATCAAACTGAAAAACCCCATCATATCCAAAACTCTTGGCATTCGAATTGGAAGTGGAACGACTCTTGAGCCTTCGGCCATTATCAAAGGTCCAGCGATCATTGGTGAAAACAACGATATCCGCCAGGGGTCCTACATGAGGGGTAATGTCATGGTGGGCGACTGTTGTGTGGTGGGCCACTGCACGGAAATTAAAAACTCCATGCTCATGAACCATGTTGAAGCGGGGCATTTCAATTATCTCGGCGATAGCATACTGGGAAGTTACGTCAATATGGGCGCAGGATCGCGCTTGGCCAATGTTCAATTCCGCAATCTTCAGGAAAAGATGGAAGACCTCATTGCTGATATTGAAATTCCTATGGAGAGCGGTCCGATTCCAACCCGGCTTTCTAAGTTTGGTGCAATCGTAGGCGATAATGTGGAGATTGGCTGTAATGCGGTGATATGTCCGGGCGCCCTGATCGGAAAAAACAACTGGATCTTCCCCAACTGCACGGTACCCAAAGGTTTTCATCCGCCAGACCATTTTATTGCTCCTGCGGATCACAAACCCCGGTCACGGCCAAAATAATAGAACGCTAAAAACATTGCGTTATCGGGGTATCCTGACTAAAAAAACATTGATTTCCCTTATCCACTCCCTCAGAATTGGCTGATCGTTAGTTTGACACCGATAAACTTTGACAATTCAAATTAAACCGAATTTGCGGATGTGGCGGAACTGGCAGACGCGCATGATTTAGGATCATGTGGGGCAACCCGTGGAGGTTCAAGTCCTCTCATCCGCATTTACAATTTTTCCACTAAGAGACTTATGAACGTTGAAATAGAAGACATCGACTCCTGCAAAAAGAAAATCAAGTTTGATATTGCGTACAAAGACTATCAGGCCCAAGTCCAGAGTTCTTACCGCAACCTCGCCCGACAGGCAAAAATTCCTGGGTTTCGTCCAGGTAAAGCCCCGATGGCAATGCTGGAAAAAAGGTTTGGCCCTGAGGTAAAAAAAGAAGTCATGACCCAACTCATTAGCGAACGGCTCGCCGAAGTGGTCGCGGAAAAAGGGTTTCGCTCGGTGAGTCCACCAAAGCTTCTGGAAGTTCAGGCCGAAGAAGGAACCGATATCAGTGTTGCCGCTTCGGTTGAAATCGTTCCTGAGTTTGAAATCGGCGACTACTCAAAGATAGAGCTTCCTCTCCAGATTCAGCGGGTCACCGATGAGGATGTAGATAAGACCATCGACTACTACCGGGAGCAACAGGCCACCAAGGTGCAGGTGACAGACCGGCCTGTTAAAGATAAGGACTTCATAAAACTGGATTTCAAAGGCACGCTCAACGGGGAACCCTTTGCGGGCGGAGAGGGCAAAGACCATATAGTCCAGATCGGTTCGCAATACCTGTTACCGGATATGGGGAACCAACTCATCGGCATGTCTGCAGGAGATGAAAAAGATATCCCTGTCAACATTCCAGCGGATTACAAGGCCAATGAATCCATTGCGGGCAAAAAGGTTTCTTTCCACGTTTCAGTGAAAGGGATTCAGGAAAATCAACTGCCGGAACTCAACGATGACTTCGCTAAAAACGTTGAACCCAAAAACAAGTTCGCGAGTATGGATGATATGAAACAAAAAACCAGGGCCGAGCTTGAGGAACACGCTCATGGAAATGCCAAGCGGGAAGCCAAAAAACTAATCCCAAAAAAAATTATTGAATTGAATCCTATAGAAGTTCCCGAAGGCCTCATTGAAGAACAAATCAAGCATATGGTGATCCAGGCTTTAAAAAAGGAGCAACAGGCCAAAGGCCAGACAGACCCCATCAATGAAGAGGAAGTACATATATCAGACTCACAAAGCAAAGAACATCGGCAAAGCGCTATCGAACTTTTGCAACAGGAGCTCCTGCTCGACCGATTGGGCACGACCTTCAATATTAAGGTTGATGAGAACGAGCTCAATGCGGAAATCAATAATCTGGTGCGGATGATGGGGGGTGCGGACGCTAATAAAATGAAAAAGGAATGGGCAAAAAGCGGCGTTCTGGAGCGACTGCAAAGCAGAATCAAACGAGACAAGACTCTGGATGCCGTGATGGAGAAAGTCCAGATCAAGGAAGAAATGGTTGACAGCACAGCCAATATTGATGATAATTAAAGCTCAGCATGTATATCTATCTAATTTTCAAAGGCTTACTACGCTTGCCTGAAAACGTCTGACGCGCCGGGCAAACATGTTTTGGCTTTATCCTTTTTAACTATGAGAAGAAATCTATGACGCAAATTCACAATCAGTTAGTTCCAATTGTTGTTGAGCAAACCAGTCGCGGAGAGCGGTCTTACGATATTTATTCCCGTTTGCTCAAGGATCGAATCATCTTCCTCGGCACAACAGTGGACGATCACATAGCCAACGTGATTATCGCGCAGATGTTGTTTCTGGAGTCGGACGAACCTGATCAGGATATTTACCTTTATATTAATAGTCCCGGTGGACAGGTCAGTTCCGGCATGGCTATTTACGATACAATGCAATATATTAAACCCGACGTGCAGACCATCTGCATCGGACAGGCGGCCAGCATGGGTGCCCTGCTCCTCGCGGCGGGAGCCAATGGCAAACGTCATTCCCTGCCACATGCACGGATCATGATTCACCAGCCGAGCGGTGGGTTTCAGGGACAGCACACGGATATCGAAATCCAGGCAAAAGAGATTTCACGGATTCGTGAAATTCTTGACGAAATTATGGCAGAACATTCCGGGCAAGACCCGAAGAAGGTTCGCGTAGATACCGAACGCGACCACTACATGACGGGTCAGGAAGCTCTGGATTATGGTTTGATTGACAAACTGATCACTAAACATGAAAAAGCAGAAAATAAGGATAAGAAATAGTAAATTCTGACTGGAAGCGTGAGCTTCCTTTTTTCCTAACTTTCCATCGAGGAACTCCATGGGTAAAAAAAGTTCAGCGAACAACGGCAACTACAGATGCTCGTTCTGCGGTAAGAGCCAGGAAGAAGTCAAAAAGCTGATCGCCGGTCCAACTGTGTTTATTTGCGATGAATGTATCGAACTGTGCAATGAGATCATGGTGGAAGAATGGGCGCAGGAAAAGACAGAAGACTTTCAACACCTGCTCAAACCTAAAGATATTTTTCAGCACCTCGACCATTACATTGTCGGACAAAGCCGTTGCAAACGAATTCTCTCGGTAGCTGTTCACAACCACTTCAAACGAGTGGAGTCCAATGTGGAAATGGAGGAAGTCGAATTGCAAAAAAGTAATGTCCTGCTCATCGGTCCTACAGGCTCTGGAAAAACCCTGATGGCCCAGACATTGGCTAGAATCCTGGACGTACCATTCACGATTGTCGATGCTACAACGCTGACCGAAGCCGGTTACGTTGGCGAAGACGTGGAAAACATCATCTTGAAGCTATTGCAGGCCGCCGACTACGATGTGGAAAAAGCGGAACGCGGAATCATCTATATTGATGAAGTCGATAAAATATCCCGTAAAACGGAGAACCCTTCCATCACTCGTGATGTGTCAGGGGAAGGTGTGCAACAGGCTTTGCTGAAAATTATTGAAGGCACCACCGCCAGCGTACCGCCGCAGGGGGGTCGCAAGCACCCGCATCAGGAATTTCTGCAAGTCAACACAACGAATATTCTTTTTATCTGCGGCGGTGCGTTCGTTGGACTCGACAGCATCATCCGCAATCGCATAGGGAAAAAGACTCTCGGATTCGGACAGGAACCGGTATCTAAAACCAAGGTTGACATAGAGACCGCCTACCAGAAAGTGCAACCGGAAGACCTTCTTAAATACGGACTCATTCCCGAATTTGTAGGTCGATTTTCGGTCGTCTCCACACTCAACGAACTTGATGTGAAAGCATTGATGAAAGTGCTTTCCGAACCGAAAAATGCACTGACCAAGCAGTACCAGAAACTTTTCGAGTTTGAAAATGTCAAACTCAAGTTCACCGATGGCGCCATTCGCGCAATCGCCGAAAAAGCCATTGCCCAGAAAACTGGCGCGCGTGGCCTGCGCTCAGTGCTGGAAGAACATATGCTTGATATCATGTTCGATCTACCTTCCCGGGAAGATATCGAGGAGGTTGTGGTCAACGAAGAGGTCATCAAAAACAGCGAAGAACCGCCCATCGTTTACCACAAACAAAAGCAGGCAAGCTAAATGAGTTCAGATCACCCCTTGTTACCGCTTCTCCCGCTACGGGATATTGTTGTTTTTCCGTTCATGGTGATTCCGCTTTTCGTTGGACGCGACAAGTCTGTCTGCGCTCTGGAAAAATCCATGGCCGAGCAGAAAAATATTTTTCTTGCCGCACAGCGCAACCCGAATCACAACGATCCAGCGCCAAAAGATATTTTTGAAACGGGCACCATCGCCAATATTCTGCAAATCTTGAAATTGACCGATGGCACCATGAAAGTGCTGGTCGAAGGCCTGCAACGCGGACGCATCATCAACTTTAACGGCAACCCCGATTTCTATCAAGTTGAAATTGAGCGCGTGCAGGAAAATGAGCAGGTCACGCCCGAGCTGAAAGCCCTCATGAGAAGTGTTAGCAATGTATTTGAACAATACGTCAAGCTGAACCAGAAAATTCCTCTCGAAGCGGTTTCCGCTACAGCAAATATCATTGAGCCGCATCGTTACGCCGATACCATCGCCGCATACATGGTTTTTCAAACCTCCGACAAGCAGGACCTTCTGGAAACTTTTAATCCGGGCGACCGGTTGGATAAATTGCTCAGCATCCTGAAATCGGAAATGGAAATCCTTAAAATTGAAAAAAGGGTTCATGGGCGTGTCCGTAAACAAATGGAACGCAGTCAAAAAGAATTTTATCTGAATGAACAAATCAAGGCCATCCAGAAGGAACTTGGAAAACGCGATGAGTTCAAAACCGACATTGATGAACTCACACAGAAAGTTAAAAAATGCAATCTGCCCAAAGAGGTCAATGAAAAAGTCACGAAGGAACTGAGGCGACTGGAACTCATGCAACCCATGTCGGCAGAGGCAACCGTTTCACGCACCTACATAGAATGGTTTATTGACCTCCCCTGGAAAAAAGGAACCAGCGCCGATAAAATTAAAATTGCAGATGCGCAGAAGGTGCTCGATAAAGATCATTACGGATTGGAAAAAGTTAAAGAACGTATCATCGAACATCTGGCCGTAATGAAGCTGGTCAAAAAAATCAAAGGCCCTATCTTATGCCTTGCGGGACCACCCGGTGTGGGCAAAACTTCCTTGGGGCAATCCATTGCCAAAGCTACAGGAAAAAAGTTCGTTCGTGTTTCCCTGGGAGGAGTTCGCGATGAAGCGGAAATCAGAGGCCATCGAAGAACATATATTGGCGCACTTCCGGGTAAAATTATCCAGGGAATGAAAAAAGCAGGCACGATGGATCCGGTCTTCATGCTGGATGAAGTTGATAAAATGAATTCTGATTTTCGTGGCGACCCTTCATCCGCCTTACTGGAAGTACTTGACCCGGAACAAAATGCCAATTTCAACGACCATTACCTTGAGGCCGACTACGACCTGTCTCAGGTCCTGTTCATCTGCACCGCCAACGTGCTCCACACAATACCGCAACCCCTACTGGACAGAATGGAAGTGATCCGCCTGCATGGTTACACGGACGATGAAAAACAAGGCATCGCTGAAAAATTTCTTATCCCTAAAAAATTGAAAGAACACGGGCTGACTAAAACCAACGTCAAGTTCACCAAGGATAGTCTGCGGCGCATTCTGCATGAATACACTCGCGAAGCTGGCGTGCGTAATCTGGAACGGGAAATAGCCACCATCTGCCGCAAGGTTGCGAGAGTGGTGGTGGATAAGGGAAAGAAGCATTCAACCAAAATCGAAGGCAAAACCATCAACAGATATCTGGGCGTGCCCAAGCATCAGCGCCGACCAGCCAGTGAACCGCTTCCAGTAGGTGTTGCTACCGGCCTGGCCTGGACAGAAGTGGGTGGAGAACTATTATCGATTGAAGTCACCGTTTTGTCTGGTAGTGGCAAACTCTCGCCTACTGGTACGCTGGGTGATGTCATGAAAGAATCCGCTCACGCGGCACTCAGTTATGTGCGGTCACGAGCGGAAGAATTTGGGCTGGGAAAAGATTTCTACCAGAAAACTGACATTCATATACATATTCCAGAAGGCGCGGTACCCAAGGATGGTCCATCGGCAGGTATCACCATGGCCATCGCCATGGTCTCGGCTTTGACCAACACCCCTCTACGCCATGGTATAGCGATGACGGGCGAACTGACACTGAGCGGAAAGGTGTTGCCTATTGGCGGACTCAAGGAAAAAACTCTGGCCGCGCATCGGGGAGAGATTTTCGATATCATCCTGCCCAAAGATAACAAAAAGGATATCCCTGAAATTGCGGACAACATTAGAAAGGGAATGAAGTTTCACCCCGTCTCGGATATGGATGAGGCAATCAAAGAAGCCTTCGGAAATAAATTCAAAACTGGAAAGAAAAAACCCGCCAAAGCAAAATCTAAAACCAAAACAGGAAAAACGCGAAGCACTTCCCGCCGCCCCCCTGCAACAACCCTCAACTGATCATTACTGCCCCCACGGCTAGCGGCTGCTTGGCATAGCATCTGTTGAGCCGTAGGCTCTTTACTGGGATTGATCCTCCTATCGGAAAATCCGATTGGAGGAACCAAATAAACTGAACCTTTTATTGGCTTGCAAAAATTTCTTGAGTGCACTCCAGAAAGAGGAACACAAACTAACTGTCTGCGCTGTCACCCTCCATCTTGATCGATGTTGTGATAGGGAATCAGGACATCTTCGTTTAAAGCCATGACCATGATCTTGTCCGTCTGAATAAAATCATTAAGCACCTTGAGCAAAGTGACCCCATCGGAAACAAATGCATTCACAGATTTTTCATCGAGCGACCGCTTGGACAACTCTTCATACAGGTCGATCAAACTTTCTGCCCTGTCGAAACTGCCACTGATCGTTTTAAAGTCTACCTTCCTCGCGCTGTCCTTACGGGCAGTCTCTACATAATTGATCAACTTCTCCGCATCTGCGGGATGCTCCCCACGAGCGATCAGAGTCTTCTCCGCTTTTTCGCGGCCATTGGCTTCAAGCAATGTCGCCACCTCATTTGCGACCTCATTCAACGGCACCCCTTCCGATGTCTGGCACAAATGCCTCAAACCGAAGACCAGTTTGTTCATGTTGCTGTCGAGTTGCATTCCATTAAAGGAATACGGTTTCGCCTCCGCATTACGCTCAAAGGCTCCCCACATTCCCCCGGATTTTTGAACTGCTGTTCTTCGCAGGTCCAGCGGATTCAGTCGCGCCAGACACGAAGCCATGTCTGTTACTTGCTTTGAACCTGATTTCCCGGCAGTGAGTTTTTTCAGCAGGGAAGCATTAACGGAAACTTCTGCCAGTGGTTTCTTCTCATTGGTAAAATGCTCATCTCTGGTTGCCCGCACCTTCTGCGTGCGAACCCAGGTGGTTTCTTTTTTGGGTTGAACTACCGGACCACTTTGAGATTGATCTGTATCACCACAGGCGGGCAAAACCCCCGCAAACAACATAATTAGGGATAAAATAAAGAGTCTAAGCATAATGGGCTCGTATAAAAGTTATTGGGAAATTTGAGTATGAGCCCTATTTATACAACAAATTGCACCTCGGTTCCAGCAAAGTTCACAACTCCCCCTCAATATTTGCACCCTCTGGAAAAACAAAAACCGGATCTGCAAAGACGCAGACCCGGCCTTTCTTCCCCTTTCAGGTTGACGGGGAAGACGCCTCAAACCACTCTTCGCCTCAGGCACCTTCCCCTTGAGTCCAGTCCTGTCCCACGACAAACGCGGACTGGCCCTCATCTGAAATATGGGTCCTGAACTGTAAAACGGCAAATATTTCCTGCAAAATATCAAAACTTTGACGACCCTGGTTTAGCTCTCACGAAGACAAGACAGACTAACTCGTTTAAATATAACAAGTTATTAACTTGCCACGGTAAACAGGCTGATGGCACCCCCCCGGTCCGATAGCGACATACTAATCATCTCGACAGGATAAAATAAGCCCTCTCCCCACCTGGGGAGAGGGCTTCTGTGTTCATTTAATCAATCAAAGATCGTTGGGAAACAGCTTGGGGGAATCGTCTTCCGGGACAATTCCATATTCGCTTCCGGGGGTTGGGGTTGAAGCAAGAGTTTCCATCTTTTCATGGACGTGAAAATGATTGTCCTCGGGGAACCCAAATTCGTCAGGCTGAGCGGTATGCCCATATCCATGCATCTGCATCAAAAACAAAAATCCGCCCGCGAGGATGAGTCCGTTATTTGACACGTTGCTGATTTGCAGGAAAGACTGGGTACGTCGCCATTTAAACAGCAAAGCGACCATCAAACATAAAGCACTTATCTGCCCCAGCTCAATTCCCAGGTTGAAGGAAAGAATTCGCAGTACAATTCCCTCGTCCCCCAAAGGTAACTGCTGGAGCCTGGTGGACAAGCCCAATCCGTGAATCAGGCCAAATATAAATACCGCCCAAAGCAAATTGGGCGACTTGTCAAAAAATTTACGGAATCCCCCAATATTTTCATAACCGATATAGCAAACGCTCAAGGCAATCACGGCATCGATCAAAAAGTAGTTAACAGTAACCCCCATCAAGGTTGCTGAAATGAGAGTGATACTATGCCCTACCGTAAAAGCGGTAATGTATTTGACGACATCAAAGAATGTTGTTAGAAAAAAGACGATCCCAAAAACAAATAACAGGTGGTCGTATCCTGTCAACATATGGGACGCGCCAATTTTCAGGTATTGAAGGTTGCCTCCATCCAGTATCGTTTGTTTTTCCGCTTCAGACATTCCATGAGCAAAAGCAAACGAAGCCATACATAAAAAAAATATAACAAACGATATTTTTTTTAAAAATAATTTATTCATAAACTTTATTTTGCGGATGTTCGGTATCTTGATAGCGCCATCAATGGAAAAAAGTGTTGGTACATGTGGTACTTGATGAAAAAGTGTATGGGGAATCCGGTGCCGGTGAATTCGTCTTCATACCACGACCCATAATCTTTCTGCTGTTTCAACAAATATTCGACTCCGCGTTTCAGTGCCGGGTTTTCTGCTTCGCCGCCAGCCAGCATTCCCATCACCGCCCAGGCGGTTTGCGAAGCGGTGCTTTCACCTGTCCCGCGCAATGACGGGTCTTTGTAACTTGTGCAGGTTTCGCCCCAGCCGCCATCTTCGTTCTGATGATCTTCGTACCACTTCATTGCACGGCGTACAAACGGTTGACTCATATCCTCGCCGATGGATTTAAGCCCGGTGAGCGCGAGCCAGCTTCCATAAATATAATTGACACCCCAACGGCCCCACCACGAGCCGTCACTCTCCTGTTCGTTTTTAATGAAATCGACCAGCCTTCGCACTTGCGGATAATCTTTTTTGAATCCAACCCAGCCCAGCATCCACAAGACGCGTCCGCTCACATCCGCTGTGGGCGGGTCGAGCATGGCGCCGTGATCGGCGAAGGGCACCCTGTTGAGAAGTTCTTGATCGTTATCAATATCGAACGCAGCCCAACCGCCATTCTCGCATTGCATACTGAGCAACCACGACATGGCGCGTTCAGTTTCTTTAAGTTTGCGAGCTTGATTCGGCAACTGCACACGGTCGAGGAAAATAAGAATCTCTGCCGTGTCGTCGCAATCGGGGTAGATCTGATTATAAAACTCGAAGGCCCAGCCGCCGGGTACCGTGTGCGGATTCTTAACAATCCAGTCGCCATTTTCCGTCACCTGTTTTTGCAAAATCCATTCACCCGCTTTCACCAGCGCCGGGTGATCCGTTGGCATTCCCGAATCGCAGAGCGCGTTGGCGCAGATCGCTGTGTCCCACAACGGCGAAACGCAGGCCTGCATATTTGTGTTCTCTTCCCTGTGGATGAGAAACCTTTCAATCGCTTCCCATCCCTTGACCCATCGCGGATCGTCTTTGGACATTCCATTATAATGATAAACCAGCATAGAGTTGATCATCGGCGGCTGAATGCCTGCGAAGTCGCCCTCTTCTTCCTGATGATCTTCAACCCATTGATTAGCTTTTTTAAGCGCCATTTTGCGGAACGGTTTCCACGGCGATTTCCCAATGAACTTGATGAATCCGTCTAAGGCGATAAAAAAATTTCTCCACGAACTGAACATGGACCCATCGGGTTGGATAGCCAACTCGCAATCATTTTCCGTGAACAGTTCCTTCACATCGCGCCCTTGCGGCGGATGGAACACAGGTTTATGGCTCATGACGACCGACAGCGGAACCACGGTACCGCGCGACCAACTGGACATTTCGTAAATGTTGAACGGAAACCAGTTGCCGAACAGGATGATCTCCACCGGGACGGCCGGACAAACTTCCCAAGGGATCTGCCCGAGCATGGCGAGAAAAATCTTGGTGAACACACGCGTCTTTTGAATACCGCCGTTGGCCCAAATCGCTTCACGCGCCCGCACCATTTCCGCCCGGTCTGCGGGAATGCCCGCCAGCTTCAAGGCCGCGTAAGATTCTACAGTAGAGTTGATCTCGCAGGGTCCGCCAAAATAGAGCGGCCAGCTTCCATCATCTCTTTGTTTATACAGAAGATAATTGGCCAGCTTTGCCTGCAATTCCAGATCGACCGTGTCGGTGAAATGCATGAAAAAGATCAACTCCGCCGTGATGGTGGCGTTTGCTTCCAGCTCATCGATCCAGTACCCCTCCTCCACCTGCCGGGATAACAGGTAATCCCTCGACTTTTGGATAGCATCATCCAGTCGGGTATCGAAGTCCCTCGAAACATTTTCCTGGTTTTGCGTTTCTGGTAGTGGTGAGGCAGGTAAATCTGTCATGAAATTTGTGGCTATGTCGATATACTATTGATAATCAAAGTTCAACCTGGCCTCCAGCGAAAGAAACCCGGTCATCCCAGAATATTGGAATTATCACTTTAGAGAGGATAAAATAGCTCATTTGACCCTAAAAATAAAGTTTTTAACCGTTTGGGAAGCCGATGAGACTGAAAACGAGCAAGAAAATACGCTGACATTCATTAAACCGGTTGACATCGGGGCGCAACTTATCTAGTATAACTGGTTTCCATCAAGACTTTGAAACCCTGTTAAATCAAGCCAAACAAACATGAAAACCACGATTTCTCTAAATGAAAATACCGTAGACAAAAAGTGGGTTGTTGTTGACGCCACCGATAAAGCTCTGGGCCGAATAGCAACCAAAGTTGCGGCCATTGTCCGCGGTAAAACCAAACCCACTTTTACTCCGCATGTTGATTGCGGTGACAATGTTATCATCATTAACGCCTCTAAAATCCGATTGACCGGCAAAAAGTGGGATGACAAAATTTATTACCGCCATACCGGCTACCCCGGTGGAATCAAATCACTCACCGCCAGGGAAATGCGAGATAGAAAACCTTCCAGCCTCCTGACAAAAGCGATCACTGGCATGTTGCCGAAAACTAGGCTGGGAAGAGTATTGGCGGGCAACTTTCGAGTTTATGAAGACGACAAGCATCCTCACGCAGGACAAAACCCAGAGGTTGTTTCTATTTAAAAGCGTGTACGATATTCAATAACCAAAACCGACAAAATTAATTTATACAAACAGGAACTGATATTATGGCAAGCACCGGGGAAAAATTTTACGCGACGGGTAAACGGAAAAGGTCCATCGCCAAGGTATGGATCACGGCGGGTTCTGGCAAGATGACCGTAAACTCGAAAGAAGTTAAAGATTATTTCATGCGCGATTCCCTGGTGATGAATGTTAAGCAACCCCTGACTTGCACCAACACGACAGAATCATTCGACATCTCCGCCAAAGTTATCGGCGGCGGATTATCGGGACAGGCCGGAGCACTCCGCCTCGGCGTTTCCCGCGCACTCTTCGAAGCCGATCCCGGTCATCGAGCGCCTCTCAAAAGAGACGGCTTCCTCACACGCGACGCACGTGTCGTCGAACGTAAGAAATACGGCAGACCCGGCGCGCGCAAACGCTTCCAGTTTTCAAAGCGTTGATCCATCTATCTCTGTCCAACCTTGTATGTTGGGTAGACTAACGCACATCAGGAACGTTTGCCGCCTCACGACCAAATACAACTTTTATATTAAATCATTCAATACTACAATAGCGTCGAGCTTTGTCCGCGTGTTTGATATTCGCGGAAAGCATCGAAAACTATCTAGGGGAAAATACCATGGCTAAAATTGGTATCGCGGGCGCCAGCGGTTATACCGGACTGGAATTGCTTCGCCTGCTCATAAATCACCCGGAAACGGAGATCGCTTTCCTCACTTCCGAAACCTATCAGGGACAACTCGCTTCGGAGGTTTTTCCTTCGCTCAGCGGATTTACCGATATAAAACTCGCTCCGCTCGAATCTGTTTCCGGCAACGATTGCGATATAATTTTTCTTGCTCTGCCCCATACCACCTCCATGGGCAAAGTTCCCGGATTCCTTGAAGGCCGGGCAAAAGTAATTGACCTCAGCGCCGATTACCGTCTGAAAGACCCTTCTGCCTTTGAAGAGTGGTACGCGGTAAAACACCAGCACCCCGAACTGCTGAATGAAGCGGTATATGGTTTGCCCGAGATTCATCGCGACGCGATCAAGTCGGCGCGGCTGGTGGCTAATCCGGGATGCTATCCAACGAGCATCACCCTCGCTCTGGCTCCTTTGATAACGGAAAACTGGGTGGACCTGTCCTGCATCGTGGCCGATGCCAAATCGGGTGTCTCCGGTGCGGGCCGCAAAGCATCGCTCGGCACACAGTTTTCCGAAGTCAACGAAAGTGTTTCCGCGTACAACATCGCTGTCCACCGGCACACCCCGGAAATCGAGCAGGAACTTTCTGCGCTGGCCAACACCGAAGTGCGGGTTTCATTTTCACCGCACCTGATGCCGATGACACGAGGAATGCTGAGCACGGTTTATATTAATCTAAAACAGGATATGTCGGTTGAAGACCTCGCCGGACATTTTCAAAAGTTTTACCAAGATGAACCTTTCGTTCGTATATTGCCGCCGGGGAAATACGCCAACACCCATTTCACGGTGTCGTCAAATTTCTGTGATATCGGAGTGCAGGTGGATAGAAGAAATCAAAGAGCTATAATCACCAGCGCCATTGATAACCTGATAAAAGGCGCATCCGGTCAGGCCATACAAAATATGAACCTCATGCTGGGAGTTTCCGAAACAAGCGGACTCAACTTCCCCGGCATTTTTCCATAAAGAATTTAAGATGACTAAAAAAACTACTGTAAGCCGTGGGTTCCGGGTTCCCGGATTCACCGCGGCCGGCATTTCCTGTGGGATAAAAGCCGATAAACAAAAAGATCTCGCGCTTATTTTTTCCGAAGTGCCCGCCATAGCCGCAGGTGTCTTCACCACGAATAAAGTCGTTTCTCCAACCGTGACCTGGTGTCGGAAAATGCTGAAAAGTTCCAAAACCTTCCGCGCCATCGTGGTCAACAGCGGCAACGCCAACGCCTGTGCAGGACCTAGGGGGATGGAAAACTGCAAATCTGTCGCTTCCCGACTGTCACAAGAACTTTCGGTCCGTTCAAAAGAAATCCTGATCGCCTCTACAGGGATCATAGGTGTTCCCCTGCCCGCTCAAAAAATTGTAAAAGCCCTGCCAACGTTGTCTGAGAAATTGTCTCCCGCTGGGTGGAGCAATTCCGCTGAAGCGATCATGACGACAGACCTGGTCGCGAAATCAAAATCGCTCAGCTTCAAAATGGGAAAACACAAAATCACCCTTGGCGGCATCTCCAAGGGATCGGGAATGATTCACCCCAACATGGCGACCATGCTAGCCTTCATTGCCACGGATGCCATCATTGACAAAACAACTCTCGACCGTGCGCTTAAAGAAGCGAATGAAAAAACCTTCAATCGCATCACGGTGGATGGCGATACCAGCACCAACGACATGGCTCTTATTATTGCCAACGGTAAAGCCGGAAATAAAAGTATAAAGGCAGGCAGCTCGGCTTACAAGACTTTTGCTGGCAAGCTTACTGAACTCTGTCTCGACCTCGCACAAAAAATTGTACTCGATGGAGAGGGAGCAACAAAATTCGTCACTATCCGGGTACAGGGCGCTAAGGCAAAAATACATGCGCATCGTATCGCGCAGTCTGTCGCAACCTCTTCACTGGTTAAGACAGCTTTGTTCGGACAGGACCCAAACTGGGGACGGATCATTGCGGCGGTGGGTTATGCCGGAGTTCCTGTTAACCCGGATAAAGTGAAGATTTTGCTAAACGGGTCCCTGTTATTTAAAAATGGAGAACCTGCTCGCGGCGCATCGCAACCAGCACTTCGCAAAAAGATGAAAAGTAAAAATATCATTATTGTCATCGACTTGCACTCTGGTCGTTACTCAGATGAAGTTTACACCTGCGACCTGTCGTATGACTACGTCCGCATCAACGCCGAGTACACGACTTAAGGATTGGTAATTGATTATCGTTCCTTATTCGGTGATATATTAAAATTTAACAGCAAATTTTAAGACCTCCAAGAATCTTTGAAATATGGCGCTACTAACCATCATCAACTGCTTGGACCCGATCCTCAGAAAAAAGTGCCAGCGTGTTGACAATATAGACGACAGCCTGATCACGATCACCGAGGACATGATCGAAACCATGTACGATGCGTCTGGATTGGGTCTGGCCGCGAATCAGATTGGACTCTCCTCTAACCTGTTCGTTATTGATGTGGGCATCGTACAGGAAAAACGTGATCCGGTGGTTATCATCAATCCCGTGATCACCGCATCCGAAGATGAAGTCATGGGGGAGGAAGGTTGCCTGAGCATTCCCGATATTTTTGCAGAAATCAAACGCGCCCAGCATGTTGAAGTCAAAGGCTACGATCTTAACGGTAACGAAGTTCGCTACGAAGCAGAAGGAATTCTTGCCAGAGCCTTCCAACATGAAATGGATCACTTGCAAGGTGGTCTGTTCTGGGATAACTTAAGCAAAGTAAAGCGGGATATGCTGAAGCGTAAGTTCAAGAAAAAACTCAAAGAATTGCAAACATGAATATTGTCTTCATGGGAACACCGGACTTCGCTCTTCCCACTCTAAAACAACTTTATGAATCGACCCATAATGTACAATTAGTGGTCACTCAACCTGACAGACCCAAGGGACGCGGTCGTGAATCCACTCCGCCACCGGTAAAACAGTTTGCGGTAGAAAACGGGCTCCCCATTCTGCAACCCGAAAAATCTACTAATCCCCAAGTTGCACAAACTTTAAGCGAACTGAATGCGGACATATTCATCGTTGTTGCCTTCGGTCAGATTTTAAAAGAAAACCTGCTCGCCCTACCGCGGCATTTCTGTATGAATCTTCATTCTTCTTTATTGCCTAAATATCGTGGTGCCGCGCCCATCAACTGGGCTATTATTAACGGAGAAGCAGAGACTGGCGTCACCACCATGAAAATGGATGCCGGACTTGATACAGGTGATATTCTTCTTACCGACAAGGTGCCAATCCATTTCGAAGAAGACGCGCAATCCTTGCATGACACCCTGGCCACAAAGGGGGCATCCCTGGTATTGGAGACACTGCGGCAACTTGAGGCCGGAACATTGAAGCCTCTTCCACAAAACTCAAGTCTATCTTCTTATGCGCCGAAACTTAAGAAAGAGGATGGCTTGATATGTTGGGATAATCCTGCTTTGACGATCCACAATCGGGTGCGAGGGCTTTCGCCCTGGCCGGGAGCTTTTTCGTACCTGGGCCCCAAACGTCTTAGCATTCGAAAAACAGAAGTCACAGTCGGCGAACCTTCGGATATACCCGGTGATATAATTCGCACCTCTGATCGTGGCATTGAAGTCGGAACCCGCGATGGCAGAATTATCATCACCGAGTTACAACCGGAAGGCAAAAAAAGAATGAGCGCAAAAAGTTTTCTAGCCGGACACAAAATAGTTTCCGGAACCAAGTTTAACAATAAATCCTAGCTGGAAATAGTCAGCTGACTAAAGAGAGAAAATTATGCCCAGAACGCTAATCACTGGCGGCGCCGGATTTCTCGGTTCTCATGTATGCGATTACTTGTTAGAGAAAGGCCATGACGTTGTCTGCATGGACAACCTCATCACCGGGTCTATCGACAACATAAATCACATTACAAGCAACCGATTTAAATTCATTAACCATAACGTCACCAGGTACATTGATCTGGAAGGACCCGTAGATTACATCCTGCATTTTGCATCACCCGCCAGCCCCATTGATTATCTGGAGCACCCCATTCCGACACTGAAGGTCGGTTCATTAGGCACCCATAACGCTCTCGGTCTGGCCAAGAAAAAGAAATCCGTATTTTTACTCGCCTCCACTTCAGAGGTGTATGGCGATCCTCTGGTTCATCCACAGGAGGAAGATTACTGGGGTAATGTGAATCCCGTAGGTCCCCGTGGTGTTTATGACGAGGCAAAACGTTTTGCCGAAGCCATCACCATGGCTTACCATCGATATCATGGCATAGACGCAAAAATTGTTCGGATTTTCAACACCTACGGTCCACGCATGCGCATCAATGACGGCAGGGCCATTCCTAATTTTCTCAAGCAAGCGCTGACAGGCAAGGACCTAACAGCCTACGGTGATGGGTCTCAAACACGAAGTTTTTGCTACGTCTCCGACCTTATAGAAGGAATTTACCGATTGCTGATGTCCGATCTCAACGAACCGTGCAATATTGGGAATCCCGTCGAAATGACCATCCAGCAAATGGCTGAGAAAATTTTGCATGCCTCGGGAAGCCAGAGTAAAATCATCTATGCTCGCTTACCTGAGGATGATCCGAAAGTGCGACAACCCAACATAAACAAAGCAAAAGAACATTTGGGCTGGGAACCGCAAGTAAAACTGGACGAAGGATTGAAAACAACCATGGATTATTTTAAAAAACAGTTGGACGCAAAATGAGTAAGTAAACTCAACAAATACTTGAGCAAACTACATGGTTGATCGCTATAAATCCTCGAGAAGTCATGATTCCGGCGATCAAAGATTCTGCCGCCTCGTTTGTACTCATGCACAATCACCCCAGCGGCAACTCAACCCCCAGTCAGTAGGACATTGAGATAACCCATAGATTGAGCAAAACGGGCGAAATCGTCGGAATAAATCTGGTCGACCATATCATCATTGCAGGAAGTCATTACTACAGTTTCGCCAAAGAAGGCATGATCTGACAAACAACATACTAGCCCTAATTCTGGGTTGACTTATCCACAAAAATACTCAAACTAGAGCCGAAATAATTTTAAACAAAATGATCTTGGAGCTTTATATATAATGGAACGAGTTAAACTATTTTTAAAAACCAGCGCCGATCTGAAACATCAAGTCGCGGAAACTCTATCAGGTAAAATCCTGAAAGCCGCTGAAACCGTCCGCGACTGCTTGGCCAACGGAGGCAAATTATTGCTCATGGGAAATGGAGGCAGTGCCGCCGACTCCCAACATCTGGCCGCTGAACTTATAGGCCGATTCAAGAAAGAGCGCAAGGCAATCCCTGCTCTTGCATTAACGGTGGATACTTCGTCTTTGACCGCGCTGGGCAATGATTACGGATTCGACACTGTATTTTCCCGTCAGGTGGAAGCACTTGCTACTTCCAAAGATGCCATCATTGGAATAAGTACCAGCGGTAACTCAAAAAATGTAATTCGCGCACTCCAGCAAGCCCGCGAATTAGGTGTCAGCACCATAGGGTTGATGGGTAATGACGGTGGAAAAATGAAAGACTGCGTGGACATAGGTATCATAGTTCCATCCAACGACACAGCGCGTATCCAGGAAGTACACATTACTATTGGGCATATTATTTGCGAAATTATAGAACAAGACCTCATCCATGAAAGAAAAATTTAAGAATTTTCTAGATAGCGACCATCGCCCCCGGCTACTGGTCATTGGCGATCTCATCCTTGATGAATACATCTGGGGTGCCGTCTCCCGTATTTCACCAGAAGCGCCTGTCCCTATCCTTGAAACCAAATCAGAAAACCTGACCCTGGGAGGAGCGGCCAACGTTGCCAATAACCTCGTTGCGTTGGGATGCGAAGTTCATCTCGTTGGCGCCATCGGACAAGACGAGAAAGGTGATAAACTGCTTACCCTGATCGAAGAAAAAGGAATCTCCTCCAAAGGTATTTTTCGTTTCGTACACAGGCCCACGACATCGAAAATACGCGTTGTCGCGCACAATCAGCAGGTCCTTCGCATCGACAAAGAAGACAACCGCCCCATCACCGAGGAAACAGAAAATAGAATCATCAAGTACATCAACAAGGCCCTACCCGATATGGACATAGTGATTTGTTCCGACTATCGCAAGGGCATCCTTACAGAAAAAGTTTTCAATGCAGTTTCACACCGGGCAAAAAATTCTAAAAAACGTGTGATCGTTGATCCAAAAAGTTCAGACTTCGAATTATATAAAGGCGCGACCGTTATTACTCCCAACCAGTTTGAAGTTGAAAAAGCCGTTCCGATAAAAATTCAAGACAAGATCGACCTGAATCGCGCGGCGGAATATCTGTTGAACCTTACACACGCCGAAGTTCTACTCATCACCCGGGGAAAAGACGGGATGACCCTCTACCCCAATAAAGCAAAACCAGTCGACATCCCCACCCAGGCAAAAGAAGTTTTTGATGTCACTGGCGCGGGGGATACCGTTGTCTCCGTTCTTGCTATGGCTCTGGCAGTTGGATTCAATCCAGAAGATTCCGCGTGGCTCTCCAACATGGCCGCGAGTATTGTTGTCGGCAAAGTGGGTACCGCTGTCGTCACACTCAACGAAATCAACGAATACCTGCAGGAAGAAATGCTTCGCACCGCGCATACAGTGCTAAAACTGGAAGAACTTAAAAAAATCGTCAGTCTCGCCAAAGGCACAGGCAAAACCGTTGTGTTCACCAACGGTTGTTTTGACCTCATCCACGGCGGACATATTGAGTTTTTGCAAAAAGCGCGAGAAAAAGGCGACCTGCTGGTGGTCGGACTCAACAGCGATAGGTCTGTTAAGTCCATAAAGGGAGAAGGCCGCCCAATCAAGTCAGAAAAAGAACGAGCCAATATTATTTCTGCATTGAGGTATGTAGACTACATCACCATTTTTGATGAATCCACCCCCGAAGACCTCATCCGCGAAGTCCGCCCAGACATCCTCGTCAAAGGCGATGACTACGCGATAGACGAAGTAGTCGGACGCGAAATCGTAGAAGGCTATGGTGCAAAAGTAGAACTCATCCCAATCGTTCAAGGCCTGTCCACTACAAACATAGTAGAAAAAATTCTCGAAAACCATAAGCAGGATTGACCGACAACAACCGGGAACCAAATACAGGAGACCGGAGACTGCAATAATCAATCCAATGCAGAGACGCTAAGAGCGCAAAGCTGTAGGTTGAAGACCGGAAGTCCTCGCAGAGGGAAAAGCCTTACCTTAAGAAAAGTGTGAGTAACCACAGATAAACACAGATGGCTACTCAGAGCGAAGCGTGGAGAACACTGAATAAAATAATTCCTATCCTCACCGAGGGAGAGAAATTTTATCTGTGGTTACTTTCTTTGCGTTCTTCGCGACTTTGCGGTGAGAATAGTTTTTCGGACGTTACTCG
>CAJWQP010000028.1 GCA_913045445.1 uncultured Nitrospina sp.
AAAGCAGGAAAATTTTTGATTATCCGGTCTCCGTTTATGATTTATCTTTATCATTTAATTTCAATATTAGCGTGTTTGATTGTCGCGCCCTGTTTCTCTCTTTTTTCTTTCTTGAGTCGAGATAAATGGCGCAGACTCAAAGATCATTTTGGTTTTGTTCCTTTAGACGACGTACGGGACAAGGCACAGAAAACTATCTGGTTTCACGCTTTGTCGCTGGGCGAGGTCGTTGGGGCGACACCTGCCATCCGCCTCATCAGGAAAGACAGACCGCAGGATCGCATTGTTGTCTCGGTGACAACCGATTCCGGATTTGAAGCCGCGAAAAGAAAGTTGCCGGATATAGACGTTCTAATGTTTCATCCTCTCGATTGTTTGCCTTTTACCTGGAGCGCTATTCAAAGAATTCAACCGGATATATTTGTGCTGGTTGATACCGGGTTCTGGCCGGGATTCATCCATCTTTTGCAATTGAAGGGGGTGCCTGCGTTGTTGTTCAACGGTCGCATTTCCAGCCGATCCATGCGGAAGTATAAAATATTCGGCGCATTTTTTTCGCAACTGTTCAACTGGTTCACCATGTTGTGCATGCAGAATCCACACAGTCGCAACGGGTTGGAATCGATAGGCGTTGACAAGTCACGTCTCATGGTGATCGGTGATCCAAAGTTCGACACACTCCCCACTCTTACAAAAGAGAAGCAGGACAAAGTTCGTCAGAAATTGCGAATCGCTCCCCTGTCCATGATCTGGGTGGCGGGAAGTACCCATGAAGGAGAAGAGGAAGTCATTCTCGATGTTCACGCCAGGTTGAAGGAGCAGTTTGGAAATTTAACTTTGGTTCTGGCTCCGCGTCGACTGGAAAGAAGTTTTCATACAGCCCGGATCATCATGTCAAAAGGAATCAGTTTTGTCCGCCGATCAGATCAATGGGATAAAGACGGTTACGACTTCTCCGTTCTATTGCTGGATACCATGGGAGAGCTGGCGGAAGTTTATTCAATCTGCGACCTCGCATTTGTGGGTAACAGTTTTGTAACTCCCGGAGGCGGACACAACCTAATCGAACCGGTCGCCTACGGCAAACCGGTTTTGTTCGGACCCTATGTGGAAAACAATCAGCACAACGCGGATGCGCTAATAGAAAGCGGGCTTGGGATAAAGGTAAGCACTGCGGATGAGCTGGAAGCGGCAGTCCGCCACTGGTTATCAGAAAGAACAGAACTCGCCAGATTGGAAGGAAAAGCAAAAGGATTCGTCCTGCATCATCAGGGGGCATCCCGTCGCATGGCTGATATCATCGACGACCAGTTGAAGGATTGAGATCATAATAAGAGCCTAAATATTCAGTGTTTAGATTAGTTTTTAATTTGAAAGCGGCTTACACCCCATACTGCGATGGCGGAGAGCAGGAACGCGGGGACGAGTTCGTAGATGATGCTGTCGGATAATCCCGTCATCTTCCAGATGATCGTTGTGAAAAATCCGGTCAACATTCCAGCAACGGCTCCTTCGCGGGTCACGTTATCTGAGTAGAGGGTGAACAGGATTACAGGACCAAAGCTCGCGCCGAGTCCGGACCAGGCGAACAAAACAAACCAGAATATAACCTGAGTTTCGGCGAGGGCCACGGTCATCGCGCCGAGTCCAATCAGCAAAACAGTAAGTCGGCTCACATAAATTATTTGTTTGTCGCTGTGTGATTTGTGCATGATCTTACTGTAGAGGTCGTGCGCTACAGCGGACGTGGCAACGATAACCTGTGAAGACGCGGTGGACATGATCGCGGCGAGTACGCCGGTTAAAACCACGGCATGGAAGAGAGGCGGAAGCAACTTTCCAGACGCGATGGGGAACAGATGTTCGGGATCACCCAGTCCGGGGAAAAGAGCCTGTCCGCAGATGCCAAGAAGAATTGCCGAACTGTATATCAGAGTTCCCCAACCCAGGGCTATCCACATTCCCTGCTTGATGGTTTTTGTATCCTTCGCCGCCATGTAACGGGTGATCACGTGCGGTTGACCGGGGTAACCCAGGCCGATGCCCAACAACCCGACCATCGATCCGAAAAAGATGGCGACGGGTTTGCCTCCCATCCATGTGAGCGCAGTCGGCGAGGCTTCGTTTACCTTTTGGATCATTGCAGAGAATCCGCCCAACTCCACCAGCGCAGTCAGTGACAATACGACCAGTCCGAGCACCATGAGGATTCCCTGAACCAGATCGGTCAAAGCCACGGCGCGGAACCCGCCCATCGTCGTATAGATGATGATAAGAGCTCCGCCTACAGGAATGCTGATGAGGTGCGGGATACCGTAAATAGCGTCGAAGGTTTTACCGATGGCTGTGAACTGTGCCCCGATATAGGCCATCATGCAGGCGAAGATGATAGTAACGGAAACGATGCGTAAAAGATCGCTATGGTCTTTTAAAGATGATGTCAGGTAATCTGGAATGGTTAACGACCCTTTTTCATGGGAATATTTTCTGAGACGCTCGGCGAGGAATATCCAGTTGAGAGCATATCCCAGGATACAGCCGGGGAAAAACCATAAAGCGGAGAGTCCTTCTTTATACGCTAGGCCAACGGTTCCCAGTACTGCCCAGGCGCTTTCAGAGCTGGCGGTGGAAGAGATGGCGGTGACCCAGGCCTTGAGCGACCGGTTGGCAAGAAAAAAACCAGCGGGAGAGTGGGTGGCGTGGGATGCAGAATAGCCAATCCACAACATGACTCCCGCGTATATTATGAATACCGCTCCAATAATTCCAGATGGTTCTGTCATAAGCCTTAAAATATCACTGCGGTGATTTAAGAAAGTTCTGTCACGGGAAGGATTATAGCACTCGGTCTCGAGGAGGGTCGATTTTTTGAATTAATTTCGCTACTATGTCGATTCCCTTGGGAAGGGTTTATTTCTTTAGCAATAAGACACATATCCATCTACGATTTTAAAAATTTCATTTAACAGGAAAGCTAATTTTGAATTACGACTTTAAAACTATAGAAGCGAAGTGGCAGGAGCACTGGGAGGATAACAAATCCTTCAAAGTGGAACGCGATTCTTCAAAGAAAAAATATTACCTGCTGGAGATGTTTCCTTATCCGTCAGGAAGAATTCATATGGGTCACGTGCGCAATTACGGAATCGGTGATGCGGTGGCCCGGTTCATGCGTATGAAAGGTTTTAATGTATTGCATCCGATTGGTTGGGATGCGTTTGGATTGCCTGCGGAAAACGCCGCTATCCAGAACAAGACGCACCCTGCCCAATGGACGGAAGAAAACATCAGCTCTATGCAAATGCAGTTGCGGAGCCTGGGATTCAGTTACGACTGGGACCGGGAAATCGCCACATGCCGTCCGGAATATTACCGATGGAACCAATGGTGTTTTTTGCAATTTTATGAAAAGGGGCTGGTCTACAGGAAAAAATCCCAGGTCAACTGGTGCGAGGCCTGTAACACGGTGCTGGCCAATGAACAAGTGGTCGATGGATGTTGCTGGCGTTGCGATGGCGAAGTGGAAGATCGTTTTCAGGAGGGATGGTTCCTCAAGATAACAGACTACGCCGACCGGTTGCTGGAGGGATGTAAAACGCTTTCAGGAAAATGGCCCGATAAGGTGCTGGCGATGCAAAGCAACTGGATTGGCAAAAGCTATGGCGCTGAAGTTGATTTTCAGGTCAAGGGAAAAGACGAGGCGATCAAAGTATTCACTACGCGACCAGACACGCTTTACGGAGCGACGTTCATGGTGTTGGCACCGGAACATCCGCTTACCCTTGAGTTATCCCGTGGTACAGATCAGGAAACGGCGGTTGATGAATTCATCAGCAAGGTCAAGCAGGAAGACAAAGTTTCCCGCACCAGTGAAACCGGAGAGAAAGAAGGAGTTTTTACCGGAGCGTATGCGGTCAATCCGCTCACAGGCGAAGATGTTCCTGTGTGGTCGGCAAACTTTGTGCTGATGGATTATGGGACGGGCGCGATCATGTCTGTTCCGGCACATGACCAGCGCGATCTTGATTTCGCGCGTAAGTACAATCTGCTGGTACGCGTGGTCATCGAACCTGCGGAAGGTTCGCTCGATGCGGCGACCATGACGGAAGCATTTTCCTCTGATGGAACGATGGCAAGGTCGGGTTCGTTTGATGGACTTCGTGGCGATGCGGCCCGGCGAAAAGTTTGTGAATTCCTGGAAGATAAAAAAATCGGAAAAGCCACAGTGAATTTTCGTTTGCGCGACTGGGGGGTGTCGCGTCAGAGGTATTGGGGTACGCCGATTCCGATTGTTCATTGTGATGACTGTGGATTGGTTCCGGTTCCCCAGGACCAGCTTCCGGTGCAACTTCCGCTTGACGTTGAATTGGGTGATCGCGGGCGGTCTCCTTTGACTACACTTGCTGAATTTTATGAGGCTCAATGCCCCGCATGTGGTAAATCCGCTCGCCGGGAAACAGATACGTTAGATACATTTGTTTGTTCTTCGTGGTATTTCGACCGGTTCACTTCGGCGCAAAACGACCAGTTTGCATTCGATAAAGATGATGTGGATTACTGGATGCCGGTGGATCAGTATGTCGGTGGAATCGAACACGCGATCCTTCATTTACTTTATTCGCGATTCTTCCATCTCGTGTTCCATGACCTGGGGCTGGTTAAGTCTGAAGAGCCGTTCGAGCATTTACTCACTCAGGGGATGGTTATTAAAGACGGGGCGAAGATGTCCAAATCAAAAGGCAACGTGATTGATCCGGACGAGATCATTCAAAATTACGGGGCCGACACAGCCCGGTTATTCATTTTGTTTGCCGCCCCTCCGGCAAAAGATCTTGAGTGGAGCAGTCAGGGTGTAGAAGGTTGCTACCGTTTTTTAAAACGTGTCTGGCGGATTTTTGATGATTTTGCGAATGAGATCAGATCGGCGGGTTCTGTTTCCCAGGGGTATGAAGCGGATACGAAAGAATTAAGCGAACTGAGACGCATGACTCATGTAACCATCCGTCGTGTAACAGATGATATTCAAGTCCGTATGCAATTCAACACGGCTGTTTCGGCGATCATGGAGTTGGTGAACCATCTTTACGCTTTTCGCGATGGATGGACTTCGCAGGAAACCAAAAGCAATGAAGCCATAGCTGTGGTGAGGGAAAGTTTTGATACTTTAATATTGCTCCTCTCTCCGTTTGCACCCCATGTTGCCGAGGAAATGTGGTCGCTACTGGGTCATGAAACGTCACTTGTTGAAGTAGAGTGGCCGGTGTTCAATGAAAGTTTGACCCGAACAGAGGAACTGTTGATCGTGGTTCAGGTGAATGGTAAGGTGAGACAACGGATAACGGTCTCTGCAAGTGCCAGTCAGGAGGACATCAAGAGTCAGGCGCTGGGTGATGCGAAGATAGAGGAGCAAACGAAGGGTAAGGAGATTAAAAAAGTCATCGTGGTTCCCGGCAAGCTGGTTAATATTGTGGTGAAATAGAGAGAATGAAAATTCTGCGTGTAGTTTTTTATATTCTGATGTTTGTTCTTCCGATTTCGAGTTGCGGTTACCATCTTGCGGGTTATGGGTCGGCACTTCCACCTCACCTCCGCACAATTGCCATTCCTGTATTTGAAAATTCTTCTTCGGAACCAAATATTCACCGCGATGCCACCGATGAGGTCCGCAGGGCTTTTATTACTGACGGCAGGCTCACGGTGGTTGGCACTCGGAAGGCGGATATGATCTTGCGTGGAACGTTAACCAACTATAACCTTCGAGCAGTATCGTTCGGCGGGACGGATGCGGCGGAGGAATATGTTGTGCGTCTGGGAGTTAGCATCGAAGTTTATGACCAGGTTTTAAAGAAAACGTTTTTCAAACAGGATTTTACCACTCAATGGAATTACCGGGCGACCGCAGGTGTTATTGATTCTGAAACTGCACGATTCAACGCTCTTAAAGAAACTTATGGTGACCTGGCTGATCGACTGGTCAGTACCGTAATCGAACAATTCTGAAAAACATCTAATGACTCCTGACCAGATTCTTCATGATATTGAGGAAGGAACCATTGCCCCGTTTTATTTTCTTTACGGACTGGAAAGTTTTTATCGTGTTGAGATAGTTCAGGCGCTCACTCGTCAACTGATCACTCCGGATAACAGAGATTTCAATCTGGAAAATTTCGAAGCCCGTGAGTCATCGGCGGGTGGCTGGGTGGGAGCGGCTCAGACTCTTTCCTTTATGGGAGGTTCCAAACTGGTTATCGTTCGCAACCTGCATGAGAAGACCCTGGAAGACTCCGATCAAAAAACAATTCTTGATTATGTTGCCGACCCGGCACCCGACTCTTGTCTGGTTATCACTGCGGACAAGGCAGACCGCAAACGAAAGATTTATAAAGCTCTCACCTCGCAAAAAGGAGCGGTGGCTTGCGAGGCGCCCCAGGAAGCGGGACTGATTCCCTGGGTGAAACGGCGTTCAAGGGCTATGGGCTATGAATTACAGGCGGATGCGGCGCGCAAGATGGTGGAGCGGGTTGGGGCCAAACCGGGAATTCTGGCCAAAGAACTTGAAAAGGTAATCACCTATGCCGGGAAAACCAAAACCATCACAGGATCAATGGTGGCAGAACTGGTCGGAGAAATAAAAATGGAAAATGCTTTTGCTCTTACAGAGGCTCTTAGGGAGAAGAAGTCGGAGAAGGCTTTGCGCTTGTTGCAAAATCAGCTGGACCACGGGGAAGACCCGGTGAAAATACTGGGTTTGATCGCCTGGCAGTTCAGAACATTGTGGGAGGTTAAGCATTATCAGGCGCAAAAACTGGGAGCGCGAAAAATAGCCGAGCTGATGGGGGCAAAGCCATTCCTGGTGGAGAAGGCCATGCAATACACAAAAAACTTCAACCGTGCGACATTGAAAAACGGTATCAAGAGTTTATTTGAAGCGGATCGTGAGCTTAAAACTTCCGGGAAGGATCCTCAGGGGATTCTAGAGTCTTTGTTGTTACGACTCTGTTCAGGCTGAAGCTGAAACCTGATACACCTTTTTAGCCAGGCCAGAAATTTTTCTGGAAGCGGCACGCTTTGCGATCGCTCCTTTACCGGCATGTTTTGAAATGGTCTTTTCTGCTTCCTTCAACGCTTTTTGAGCGCCTTCCTTGTTGGTTCCATCTACTTCTTCGAGAACAAGCTTGATTGCATTTTTGATACGGGTACGTCCCGCTTTGTTACGTTCGTTTCGTTTTGCGTTTTGCCGATTGCGTTTGAGCGCAGATTTATGATTAGCCAATGAACTCTCCTGAATTAAAAGGGTCTATGCCCGTATAAGGGAAACAATACATATACTTTATTTAGGGCGCGTTTGTCAAGGGATAGATAGGATACCTCTGCGTGGAGGGCGATATTTCTCCCGCAGGGATTGTTCAGGGATAGCAAAAGCTCTTCTTTACAGTAGCCTGGTCCAATCGTTGTGACAGGTCGCCCACCTGGCCCGACAGGGATGCAATTTTTTAAGCAGACGCTTCAGATCGACAGGATTCGTATCATAGTCGTCGCATCCGGCATCCATACCTTTTTCCTTATCCCCTCTCATCGCATGTGCGGAAAGGCCCAGAATGGGGATATATTTTGTTTTGGAATCCGCTTTAATCTGACGAGTGGCTTCCCACCTGTCAATGACGGGTAGGCTCATATCCATCAGGATCAGGTTCGGTAGCTCAGATCGAGCCATGTTCACCCCTTCGTTGCCATCGACAGCGATGGCTACTTCATATCCTTTTCGTTTGAGCCGTCGGGATAGCATGTCCCGGTTCATTTCGTTATCTTCAACCAAAAGAATTTTCAATTCAGCGCCTTTTTTTACAATTACCACACATGATGGCCCATGTTAGCGATCTCTATTTTGGTTTGTAAGCATAAGCTATTAAGTGTCGGATAAAAAATACGGTAACAGGAAAAATCCTTTAGAATCTGTAGGCACTGGTCGTGAAACAGTCTTCTATGAATAAAAAAGACTAACAAATCAGGAACGATTAATAGAGTATCGCGTAAATTTTTCTTCAATTCGCCGGAGACTGTTTTGTCAAAAGGAGGGTTTTAAAAATAAAGTTTTCGCGGAGTTTATTGTTTTTATTATTGATCGAGGTATTTTTTTAGCAGTGCAGACTCCAGAATTTTTTCGTTACCATCGGCAAATTTTCGTGCCAGTTTGAAGTGGTCCTCTGCCTCATCGTGCTTGTCTAGTTGATGTTGCACTAAAGCCAGGTTGAAATGAATTTCTCCGGCGGTATTGTCGGCGACGCTGGCTTGAGTAAATGCGATTAGAGCATCCATATACTTGCCTTTGTGGAAGTATTCAATCCCTCGGTCATTATGGTTTTTTGCCGAAGGTTCCGCCGCCGAAGGCAAAAGCAATGGGATCCCCTCTATTTTTTCGCAACTGACAAGTGTCAACGCAAACAGTAGAACCAATAAGATTTGTTTCGTGATTGAGGAGTTGATCATAAAATATTAAAAAATTTTCTGTAGCAGAATTATCCAACACAAGATAAACGGAGTTAATTAAGGCCATAAACTGATGGATAATGCAGAGGATCCTTCACATAGTATTCGTGTTGCATGTAGGCGGAATAGAAGCCGATCAAACCCTCTTTAAATGTAGGAAACTGAGTACGACCACATTGACCGAGGGCATATCCAAGATAATAAAAATACCTGATAACTCGATTGGGTATCATCGCAGACTCTGATCCAGGTTCTTAAATAAGGTCACCAAAATAATCCTATATGGTCAAAACATCAAAGCAATTTTCAGTTTATGTCTAAAAAAACAGCAGGCGCAATGATATTGCCTGTTTTTAGACAACTATTTTCCGCTTTATCATCAACCAAGAATAGCAACAACTTATTGTTTAACAATGATTTATGTGTTTCTCTGGGCTTTGGCATAGCCCTTGCTCTATAGACTAACAGAATCGTCAATCAGGAGGTGCATAATGAATTTTCATACGACTGGTAAACTTGGAAGAGGTTCGCTGGATAATAAATTCAGGGCGATCAATGTGTATACAATCACGCGGGAAAGTACGCCATCCTATTTTGCCGGCCAATGGAAACTTCTGGAATTAAAGCGCCGCCTGGATAAAAAGTTGCAAACCGTTTAATCTCCTTTTCATTTGGTTCATCATGCTTGTCCCTTCTCTGTCGAGAATTTCTCATCCTGTGAGATTTCTCGATGGAGGAGCCTCCCTTTCTTTCCTCTGCACTCTATTAATATTCTAAAACGACTCTTCTTTGCTACAATTTAAAACGAAAATAAAATCGTTTTAAGTTGCAAAAGGAGAAGTTGGTATGAAGGTTAGGTTTTTCCGTTGTTGTTACGGTGCCATGCTTACTCTACTTTGGATAGCAGTTGTGGGTGCTGAGGAATTACCAATTCCCGAGGGCATGGTCATTATTCCAGAAGGAAATGTGGAATGGTCCGGAAAAAATATAAATGTTTTCCCCTTTTACATGGATAGATATGAAACCACCCAGCAAACTTATGAAAAAATTACGGGGAAGAATCCATCATTCTTTAAAGGATCAACCCGGCCTGTCGAGAAGGTAAACTGGTTTGAGGCGGAAAAGTATTGCCAAAGTACAGGCAAGCGTCTACCAACAGAATGGGAATGGGAAAGGGCCGCTCAATTGAGAGATAAAGTTATATTCTCAAAAGATCTGGTCGTAGATTCGGGTTGGTTCAAAGGCAATTCGGAAATGAAGACGCATCCTGTCGGACAGAAAAAACAAAACCCGTTCGGACTGTACGATATGACAGGAAACGTTTGGGAATGGACATCAAGTGATCATGAGAATGGAGGCAAGGTTATGCGTGGTGGGTCTTGGCGCAATTCTGACAATAGCATGCGGCCTTCCAAGCGGATCACGAGTCTACCGCTCTATAGATATCATTATGTGGGATTCCGTTGCGCGGTCTCAATGACGCACAAACTTAAAGGCTTTGACGAAAACTAAAACTTGCGATCCAGATTTTCTGATATTTTGATGTTAATGAATCGGCGATAGCAAGCCTGGGAAAAAATCAGGCGGGGCCAGGCCAAGTGTGCCAGTCGTCGTTAATCATACCTTTATTTTTGTAGCGTTGCATTGCGTCCTTGCATTGGCAGACTCGCTCAGTATCTAGCAGATTCAGAAACGTCCCGGCAAGAATAGTTGGGAAACGGGAAATGGCTTCATCAACCTGAACTTTTTCCAGATCGGTCTGCATGCCTTCGAACAATTCGCCTTTTTTGAATTCCCTGACGACAGCGCCTTCGGCAAAATTGGTAAGGTAACAAATGGATGCATAACATATCTCGAGTTCGCGGGCGAGAAAAAGTTCGGGCACCAGAGTCATTCCCACCAGGTCTCCACCGTTCAAGCGAAACTTTTTAATTTCAGCAGGAGTTTCCAGGCGGGGTCCTTCGGTACAAACATAAACGGCTTGCTCGTGGTGAGGAAACCCAAGGGTGTGCATAGAGCCATGAATCACCTGGCGAATCTGTGGGCAAAAGGGTTGGTTCTGGCGAATAAAACCAATACCCCGATTTTTGAAAAAAGTAGTTTCTCTTTTTCTTGTCTCATCGATGATATCATGCGGCAACACATACTCACCGGGCTTGAAAGAAGTGTTGATGATACCGGGTCCGGACCACGAAATAATACGCTCAACGCCACATTCTTTAAGCGCATAGATGTTGGCTCGATAATTAACGAAAGGGGCGGTGATTGAATAATCGCTTTCCCCGTGCCGCGAGAGGAACAGGTAGTCCAGATCATCCGTTCTGAAATGATGGATCGGCGCACTTTCTCCAAACGGTGTTTCAAGGGTAGTGCTGGATACTTTCCCCCCCCAAACCTCATTGGCCAGTAAATCATAGGCGCCGCTTCCACCTATGACGCCAAGCGACACGGAATTTTTGGATAATTTACTCATTTGGATAAGTAGGACTGGATGTCGCCAACATAATGTTCAGCCGAGTCGCGAATGGATTGAATTTCTTCTTCGCTTAGTTTGCGTTTTACTTTTGCCGGGGACCCCACGGCCATGTTGCCAGGGGGTATTACGGTGCGCGGTGTTACCAGAGCGCCCGCGCCGATAATGCAGTGCTGACCAATATCCGAACCGTCCATGACAACGGCGCCCATTCCGATAAGGCAGTTGGAGGCGATGGTACAGGCATGAAGAGTAACGTTGTGCCCGACGGTGACTCCATCGCCAATAACCAGAGGATAATCTTTGCGAGAGACATGGAGCACGCACCCATCCTGAATATTGGTGCGCCTGCCAATGCGAATATAATTTACGTCTCCGCGAACCACCGCATTGAACCATACACTGCTTTCTCCGCCGATAACAACATCGCCAACCACCACGGCACTGTCAACAATGTAGGCCGATGAATCGATCTGAGGATTTTTGTCTTTAAAGGGTAAAATCATTTTTAATATAGATGATTCAATCGTGCTGTTTCAAAAAAGAAACTGTGTTCTGAAAATTGACTGGAACAATTATAAAGGTAACTCAATTGGAAAACCTCAGGAATTTATTTATCAATCGATGCCAGATATTTTTCGCGAATGGCTTCATGACAATTTCGCGCTAGAATCCTTCTGTCTGATTCTCCGCTAAAAGAAGGAAGAACCTCCACCGTCACATCCAGGCGCGGGTATTTTAACAAACGGAAAATGTGCGTCAGAAAATTAATATTATACCAGCAGGCAATGGATGGAAAATTTTTATCATGATAGCGGATGATGACAGGAACCACGGGTTGTCCCGTTTGAACTGCGGCTTCAAAGTGAGATGATTTGAAGGGTAAAATGTCGGTTCCATCCGTGGCTTGCGCTTCAGGAAAAAGAATCACCGAGCATTGAGCATTCATGCGGTGACAAATTTGATTTATTGTAGCGCGAACCTGTTGCTTGCGATTTCTATCCACAAAAATAGTGGCGCCAAGCCGGGTCAGCCAACTCATGAACGGCCAGCGTCCTATTTCGGCCTTGGATACAAAAAATGCGGGGAAGCTGGACCCCATGACAAAAATATCGGGTGTTCCCACATGGTTGGCAACGATAAGTGATCCGGAAGAAATTTCCTCACTGCCTGTTCTTCGGATTTTTATGTTAAGCAGAAAACAGGAACATTGCGCCCACAGGCGGGTAAAAAAAACAATGCTCCGGTAATGTGACTCTCTGGATGAAAAAAATATCAGGAACAATCCCAAACCCATCAGTCCAAAAATAATGTAGGTCAGAACGATTCCAATTATTCTGATAACAGTAAGTAGGTATCCCATGATAAGTCAGTACGTCTCGTTGGTTTTGTCCATTATGCCGAGCATATCGGTGAAAAATATTCGGGCGAGATTGCTCGCCAGTGATACTGCGGTTTCTGAAATCTTCATGTCGGGCGAAGCCGTGGTGCCGAGAGAGTCTGTTAAATTGCTGGCGATATAAGACCATGCCGGGCAGCTCTTGAGTATACTGTAATGAATTTTGTCGAAACCGCAATACTGTTCCAGTCCGCCGATCACTTTTAAATTTTCATTAGCGGATTCAAGTATGAACTTATTGATCTCTCGAACCGCCTCCGAAGCCTGATCGTATGCGACTGTACTGTTTGGGAAAAAAATACGGCGCAGGGCGCGGAAATAGAATTCATCAATATCATCTTGAAGGTTTACCGGAATCAAGGTGATAAAAATCCCGGCCTCAGCCTCTCGCAACGTGGCAAAAATAGATCGCAGTCCAGCAATAATTTCTTCCGCAGGAACACCATACATAATATCGTTGCCGATGTCTGTTATAAGAGCCACAATCTGCTGATCGCCTCTGCAGGGAACCCCTTCAAAAATACCGCAGTTTAGAATTGGAGGATAAACCGCATTGAAAATTCCTCCCTCGCGGATATAGCCCCGTCCCGGACCTAAAGCATGAATAAAACTCACAGACCTTGGAGACAGGCATCGCGTGATACAACTTTTCAATCCGCAGTAGGAGCGAGCAAGATTGCTGGCACCAAGAAAAATAAAAAGGACAGGGGGTTGCGAATCGTTAACTGTGGAGTGGGATGAAAAGGATTCAGCCGACATGACCAAAATGGACTGGTAGATTAAAAGTCATAGGGTTTATTCTAATAATTTAAAGTTTTTGGGAAGATCTTCATAGAACCGGACGACCTGCGTCGTTGTATCAACAATAAAATTACCACTATCAGTGGGGACCAGTGGGATGCGGTATTCCTGAGAGAAGTTTAATCGAGTTACAGGAAAGTTCGATTCAGAATGAGGCTCTTGAGATACTTGAGGCGGGGCTTCCTTGATGGTACGCAGACCATCCTTTTTTCCTTCGCGATACCTGTTTGGAATTTTGGCAGGACCATCGATGAAGTGAGTTTTTCCGTTTTCATCTTTCCAGGAAAAAATTTTGGCATCGCTGAAACTTGCCGAGAACGAGAACGCAAAAACTAACAGCAGGCAGTAAACAAAAATTTGTAGCGCTTTGGGCATGAGTCGCGCCTCATGGCTGAGTGAGATTGCGCATCATTTTCCCAGGGGAGTCGTTAAAATGCGGAATCCCTTATTCAACGGAAATGGGGTTGACGTAAATCTCCCGAGGCCGGACTCCGTCAGATGGCCCCACCACGCCATCCCGTTCCATGGTTTCTATGATGCGTGCGGCACGATTGTACCCTATTCGCAATCTTCTTTGTATGTAGGAAATAGAGGCCTGTCTGTCCCTGGCAACCAGAGCCAGCGCTTCGTCATATTTTTCATCGTAATCTTCAGCCTCCTCAGTTTTTTCATCTTCCACGACAACAGAGCTGAAAATTTCTTCAATGTAATCTGGTTTCTTTTGCTCCTTGATGAATTTGATAATTCTTCCGATTTCATCATCACTTACCATCGCCCCGTGAATACGCAACAGTCGATGCGTACCCGGCGGCATAAATAACATGTCGCCTCTTCCCAGAAGTTTTTCCGCACCCATAGAATCGAGGATGGTCCGGGAGTCGACCCGGGATGTCACTTTGTAGGAAATGCGGGATGGGAAATTGGCTTTGATGATTCCAGTCAAAACATCGACCGAAGGCCTCTGAGTAGCAACGATGAGATGAATTCCCGAAGCGCGGGCCATTTGGGCGAGCCGTGTGAGCGCTTCTTCAACACCTTTTGAGGCAACCATCATGAGATCAGCCAACTCATCAATGACAATCACGATATAGGGTAACTTGGCCTGAGGCTCTATCGGTTTATCATCTTCCTCGCCCATCAATTCATCAGGATCCATTTCATGAGGCTTGATTCCTTTTGCATGGTCCTTTTCCCACTGTTCGAGTTCTTCTTCATATTCGTTACGCAGTTTGTCCATCCTCAGGTTAAATCCGGTGATGTTGCGAACACCCAATTCGGCCATGAGCTTATAACGGTTTTCCATTTCCCGTACAGCCCAAGCCAGGGCGCCGGCGGCTTTTTTCGGATTAGTCACTACCGGTGAGATGAGATGAGGAATGCCATCGAAAATCGAAAGCTCCAGCATTTTTGGATCGATCATTATCATTTTCACTTCATCAGGTGTCGCGTTGAGAAGAATGCTGGAGATCATGGCGTTCAGTCCGACACTTTTCCCCGACCCGGTTGAACCCGCCATCAAGAGATGCGGAATTGTCGCAAGGTCCTGCACCATAGGTTCGCCAATGCTGTCCTTTCCTATCACCATCATCAACTTGGAATCTGCTTTAGCAAAGCCTTTCGATGTTATTACCTCCTTGAACGAAACGACTTCTTTACGAGTGTTGGGAATTTCGATCCCGACAACGGGTTTGCCGGGAACCGGAGCCAGAATACGCAGGCTGAGCGCGCGCATCGCAAGCGCCAGGTCGTCACTCAGCGAGAGAATACGACTGACCTTGATTCCCGGAGCAGGTTCAAATTCATACAAAGTAATGACGGGTCCGGGCAGGACCTGCACCACTTTTCCCTCTACTCCAAAATCGGCCAGCTTGCGTTCCAGTATGGAACTGCTGAGGAGGATTTCTTCCTTCATTTCAGCGGATTCTTCTACCGGTAGAGGATCGTCCAGCAAACGGATTGGCGGAATTTTATAATCGCCATTTTCAGATACGGATATAGAATCTTCATTAACAATAAATTCTTCTTTGCTTTTCTTTTTTTGCGGGATGATGGTTGGTGCCTGAACAGGCTCCGGCTCAGGCAGTTTCTCCCGGGTCACAATGATCGGCTCTGTGGGTTCAAACACTTCTTCAGATTTTATTTTTGCGGCTTTGGAAGCCTTAGCCGATTCGCGGGCGATTGCTATCCATTCGTTACACTTAGTTTTTACTTTGCTGATCAGTTGCAATAATTTTCCGGCATAAGTCCCGGCAAGCTTGGCGGCTAATTCCAGCATGCTGTTGACATTTGTTCCCGTCATGGCAAGGAGCGAAGCGAAAACCAGAGTCACGAGAAAAATGGTGGCGCCAATGGTGCTGAACCACATTACCAGAAATCTTCCCAGCGTTTCACCTGTGAGGCCGCCTACTTGAACAGAATTTTTAAAAACAGGGTCGGTGTTGAATTGAACTGAACATAGAGCGCACAGCCCTATGAGGAGAAATATTCCCGAGCCCAAACGAAGCGGCCAATGATGAAATTCCTTTCCCCGGATCAGCGCCCACCCCATAATCAGAGTTATCAAAGGAAAGAAAAAAGCGCCACTGCCAAAAAGTTGGGCCAATCCATCAGAAATGTATGCGCCAACCAATCCTCCCGAATTGGTAACTGCAGCCTGTGAGGAAAATGAAGTATTCATCGAAGGGTCCGCTGGAGAATACGTTACCAGCGAAACGATCGCGAATAAGGAGAAAGCCAGAGTTGCGATTCCCAGGAAATCGCGAATTAAGATGGGGACTTTTTCATTCATGAAGTGATTTTCCATGTGAGGTTTTAGTTATCAATCGACGTGTGGTGTCTTGGAACACAGTGTCTTTTTTCCAATTTTCGTCATCAGTGCGCGGGTAATCCAGAGTGAAGTGGAGGCCGCGGCTTTCTTTTCGCTCCAAAGCGCCCATGATGATCAACCGGGCTGTGAGGGCAATATTTCTCAACTCCAGGGTGTTTTTTGTGATAGTAAAATTCCAATAGTATTCCTTGATTTCATCCAGAAGAAGTTCGATGCGCCGTTCCGCCCGATGGAGCCTTTTGTCTGAGCGCACGATACCGACATAATTCCACATGAGTCTTCTTATTTCGTCCCAGTTATGTGAGACGACAACCGATTCATCACTGTCTACGGCGTTTCCGCTATCCCACTCCGGTATGTCGCGAGTGATGAGTTTATTAAAATCATCTGACTTTAATAATGAGATGGCCTTGCTCACGGCGCGATGAGATAACACCAGTCCTTCGAGAAGCGAATTGGAAGCCAGACGGTTGGCGCCATGCAATCCGGAATAGCAAACTTCTCCGCTGGCAAAAAGACGGCGAATATTGGTTTGACCATTGAGGTCGACCGCAACTCCTCCGCAAGTATAATGTGCGGCAGGAACTACGGGAATGGGTTCGCGAGCCATGTCGAATCCGAATTTTCGACAGGTCTGGTAAATATTTGGAAAACGTTCGCGCGTACGATACCCCTCTATGTGAGTGGTATCAAGGAAGACACAGTCATCGCCGCTTTTTTTCATTTCGTGATCGATAGCGCGGGCCACAATATCCCTCGGCGCGAGACATCCCAGAGAATGATAATTTTCCATAAAGGTGCTACCGTCTTTTAACCGCAGGATACCGCCTTCCCCACGGACTGTCTCAGAGATCAAAAACGATTTAGCCTGCGGGTGGTACAGGCAGGTCGGATGAAACTGAACGAATTCCATATTGGAGATTTTAGCGCCGGCGCGGTAAGCGGCGGCAATGCCATCGCCTGTGGCAGTATCCGGATTCGAAGTGTAAAGATACACCTTCCCGGCCCCGCCGCTGGCTAACAGAGTAACCTTGCCAACAAACGTTTTTACCTGGTTGTTTTTTACATCGAGAATATAGGCCCCAAGCGCTTCATCCTGAGAACTTCCCGGTTCTACCTTGGAGTCTAATCTTGAGATTGTGATGAAATCGATCAACATGTGATGTGAGAAGATGTCCATATTCTCCCTGCTGTTGATCGCTTCAATCATCGTGTGTTCAATTTCACGTCCGGTGAGGTCGTTTGCGTGAAGAATGCGATCCTTGGAATGTCCCCCTTCGCGGCTTAAGTGATAGTCTTCGCCGCGAATGCGTGTGAACTGGACGCCCAGTTCAATCAGTTCTCTGACACAGGAAGGTCCCTCCTTACAGATGATGCGCACGACATCCTCACGGCATAGTCCACGGCCCGCTTCCAGAGTGTCGTTGGCGTGCAGTTCAAACGAATCGTCATCGGTCATGACAGAGGCGATTCCCCCTTGCGCGTAAAGTGTGGCCGATTCGTCCAGAGCGTCCTTGCTGATGATTGCTACCGACCCAAACTGGGAAGCTTTGAGGGCAAATGTAAGCCCCGCAATGCCACTGCCTATAATAATAAAATCTTTTTCAATCATCATACGTATGATTATAGAAGCTTAAGCCTTTAATTTCAATGGGGTAATGGGGTTTCCGGCGAAATATTTTAAAGAAAAACAAGCCCGTTTGCCAGGTTGAAGCACCCGACAATTTTCACAGGTTGGTATCTAATCCCGGTCGAGTCACAAATTGAGGAAAAAAGCGGGCTGAGGAATCCTTACAACGTCCTATTTGATAAGCTCCTTCCCGATGGTTAATCGTTGAGGAAAGAGTCGCCAGGTATAAGAGACCTGGAATCAGGACTAAAAAAAAACCAAAGATAGGGAGGATCGTTCGCATGGGCCAAAAAAATTATCCTCCCGCTCCGGATATGCTACCCGAAGCGGGAGGAAATGTTAAATACAGCTTCTACAACTGTTTAACTGATTGCACCGCTTTCGTCCACCGTATAAGTGGTCGAACTACCACTGTGCGAAGCCGTAGCCTCAAAATCTGTTTCTGTGTCAGTACCCGAAGTTACGGTCACTTCCACATTTGCAGACTGAATATAGCCATAAGAAGTTTGCTTGGCGATGGCAACACTACATGCATCACTGCCTGCATTATCTGCCCAATAAGCCTTACAAGCCAGATAGATATTATGCAAGTTGGCTTTGGCGTCAGAGTTGTACATCCGTAACTTGTACTGGCTGAACTGAGGAATCGCGATAGCCGCGAGAATACCGATAATCGCGATAACGATCAACAGCTCAATCAAGGTAAAACCTTTTTCATTTTTAGCTTGAGAAATTTTTGATAACATCTCTTTAATCCTCCCTTACCAAAATATGGATTGACAGTATTTTAATTTGAAACACATTTAAAGTCAACGGGTTATTGATATTCCAATGAGAATGGAGATCTGCATAGAATTACAAAATATGCCAATTACGACAAAATTTGTAGGCAGTGTGACAATGTTTGTAGTGGCAAAGTGCAAAACTTGTTGCTTGGGTGTAAGACCTGACCAAGGGTACACTTATGTATGGACTAAAATGAGAGATTATGAGAGACGGAGATGAAGAAAAATAAGCGTCAAATCGGGATACTGGGTGGAAGTTTCGACCCCATTCATATGGGACACATAGGTCTGGCGGAAGAAACCCATGATAAATTTGATTTGGATCAAATCCTGTTTATACCCGTGTTCCAGTCCCCGCATAAAGCCAGTAGTCCTCTGGCATCCACCAGCGACCGTATGGAGATGTTGCGGCTTGCTCTCAAAAACAACGCCAGTTTCAGTATTTGCGATGTGGAGACTTGCCGGAATGAACTTTCCTACACTATAGATACGTTAAACCATCTTGAACGGGAAATTCCTGACAGCGAATTATTTTTGATCATAGGGCAGGACAATTTGCAAAGTTTGGATTCGTGGAAAGATTCAAGAAGAATTATGGAGAGGTATCATATTTTAGTAGCGTCACGTCCAGGACTGAAATCATTTTCTCAAGAAGAAAAAGTATCAAGTTTGTTTAATGGGGACTCCCCATACAGGCCAGGTAAAACAGGGAATGGGAAGCAGGAATTTCTTCATCGCAAAACAGAGAGTCGGCTGGTAATTCATCAAATCAGCCCACGCGATATTTCTTCAAGTGCAATAAGAAAAAAAATAGTACACGGGGAAATACCCAAAAACTTGTTGCCACCCGAAGTTGAAGCATATATTATTAGGCACCAAATTTATAAGACAAAAACTTAACTTGATGCGCAGTGAATGGTAGATAGTGTAAACGACCTTCAGCAAATAGTGGTCCAGGCGGTCGCCGAGAAAAAAGCCTTTGATGTTCTTGTTCTTGATTTGCGAAATCGGTCAGACTTGACAGACTTTTTTGTTATTTGCAGTGGAAATTCCAGAATGCAAGTTCAAGCCATAGCCGACTCGGTTCTGGATCAAGTTTACGAATCATCCCATAGACTGTCTTCAATCGAAGGTTATACATCCGGGAACTGGGTGGTTTTGGACCTGATAGATGTTGTGGTCCATGTTTTTCATAAGGACAGCCGCATTCAATATGATCTCGAACGATTGTGGGGAGACGTTCCTGTCGTTGAAGTAGCCTGTCAAGAATAAGTTAGGAACAGAAGATAATGAATGAAACGACACTCGCCTCACTCAGGGCGAAACTTGAAGAGATTCGCGCCGCCCTGATGGGTGAAGTGAAAAATAATATCCAATCCAAAAAGGACAAGCCAAACGAGCAGGTGGCCGACATTGCCGATGATGCCGCTCAATCTTATGATCGGCAACTGATGATGGAGATTGGGGAGCAGGAGTGGAAAAAACTGCGCCTGGTGGAAGAAGCGCTTGGGAAAATAGGTCAGGGGCAATACGGAATTTGTGCAGAGTGCGAAGAGCCTATTCCCGAAGCAAGGTTATCAGTCATCCCCTTTGCAGAACACTGTGTTGGTTGCCTTGAGACCATAGAAAACAAAAACAATTAGTCATACACTTGAATGTTCATAGATGGAACGCAGAATAATTCTTGCTATTTTAACCCGTTGTGAATCAACTTGAAAAGTCCCCTTGCTTGTCAGATGGTCTTAGTTGGAAAACCTCCTGACGTTGGCCTGTTGAACAAAACCATCAACCACGAGTATCCTGGTGACACTTAAATCAATAGTTTCCTTTCTTTTTTTCACCCTCCTGTCCGTTTATTTTGCTTTTTTGAATCCGCATGAAGTGGACATTAATTTTACGCAGTCCTATTCCCTGCATCTGCCGATGGTTGTTATGTTTTTGGGGTCTGTTTTGTTGGGTGTGTTGATTGCTAGTCTCCTGCATGGGACGTTATCCATAAAAACATTTTTCAGTAATTTGAGAGTGGCCGGGCGCAACAAGCGTCAGGATAAAACCAACCATCGTGTTGGAATACTTTTTGAGAAAGCCGAAAACCTTGTGGCAGGTGACTGCGTTTCAAAAGCAATTCCTGTGTACGAAAAAATATTGAATCTTTCACCGAATCATGTGAGCGGCCTGACCCGGCTTGGAAACAGGTTAAGGGAAGAAGGAGATTCCGACCGCGCTTTAGAACTTCATTTGAAAGCAGTTCAAGTCGCGCCCGAAAACCTTGACGTTTTATACGGTTTGGCCAATGACTATTCCGCCAGGGCAATGCATCAGGAGGAAATGGCAACTTTGGAAAAAATTCAAAAACTCGACCGAAAATCCCCCCGAGTCCTTTACCGCTTGAGGGAAGCTCATCTGAAAACAGAAGACTGGGCATTAGCTGGAGATGTTCAGAGAAAATTGATTTCCGTAGTTGAAGGAAAAGAAAAGAAAGCGCTGGAGAAAAGAATACTGAGTCGATACATTTATAACAACGGAGTGCGGTATTTTATGAACGGTAATTTTGACGCGGCAGTCCCAGAATTCAAAAAGGCAATACGGGAGGATGAGCAGAGTTTGTCTGCCCACATAATGCTGGGCGATGCTTGTCTGGAAACAGGCAACGGGAAAGCCGCTTTAAAAGCCTGGAAGGCTGGCTACGAAAATACTAACTCGCCAGTTTGTCTCATGAGAATGGAAAAGTTTTATCGGGAATCGGGCCGGGTGGAGGAGATGGTCAAGATATATAAAGAAGCGATAAAAAACTCACAAAACTCAACCAGAGAAACTTTGAGCCTGTTGTTAGGTAGTCTGTACCTGGAAGAAGGTAATCCACAGGAAACAATACAGGTGATAGAGGAAAACACAGATTCCCAGAAGGCTATCATCCCTTCACTAATCCTGGCCAACGCCTACAAACAGCAACTGAACGAAAAACAATCCCAAGACGCCGTGGAAAACGCGTCACACCAAGTTAGAAACGCTATCCTGAAATTCCAATGCAAAGAATGCGGTGGCACCCTGACCGAATGGGTTGATAGCTGTCCGGCCTGCAACGCCTTCGGAAAAATTGAATGCCGCCCAGGGGTTGACTCCCGTTGAATCCTATCTACCCAAACGACCCACTTACTGTTTAAGCAGTTTGTACTCCAGAAGCTTACTGTTTTTAGCAAATAACTTTGCCGAGACCAGAGTGTCATTTTTCAAAAAAAATGCATCTCCGACTCGGGGTATTCGGCAATATGAGCATTCACAGAATCAGGAATACCATAGTTTTTCATGCGATTTTGAAATTTTGCGCCAATTTTTACGCCAGCGGCAAACTTACCTTTAAACGTAGGCAACACTTCCAGCTCTTCAACTTTCGGATTTTTAGCAAGAGCATGAATCCTCACACCGTGGTTGAGATACTCAATCGAAATGCTATCCATTTCCGGCTCAGTTCCTCGTTTGACAGTTATGAGTTTTGGAATGCCTAACAGGGCGATAGTTTTTTCCAAAGGCATACCCACCTTCAACAATTTGCCAATCACAATAGCTTCTTTCTCTTTTTTTCTGCCGCCCATGCGGGCTGTGCAATTACGGCCGCGCACAGTAAGGCGATAAACAGTTTAAAAGTTATCACAAGTTGCTCCTTTTGAAAGGATTTAACGATTCCTCGCTGTCCATCCAGTTAGCAAAAACAGTCAGGACATTTATAAAATTAAGAACACCACATAATTCAGTTAACAGGTTTTCCGCAACAGAGGAATACCCGCTAGTCATCAGCGTCATTTAATTTTAAATGTTTCCTTCGGTCCTTCTTCATTCGAGACTTATCCTTATGAAATTTTCTCCAGCTTGCCGTGTCAGACTTTTCCGGGATAACAGATTCATCAGCAACATCATCCTCCCACGAGAGCATGGGTCTCGGAGTTGGTCGAGTAAGCCTGGTTGATGATTTTTGAAAATATTTTTTACCGATCTCAAATTCCTTAGAGGTCAGCCCCAGTTCCATTTCATAAATATCCTTTGCCCCCTTGGGAAAACGGCTGGAGAACAGGCCCTCTCCCCGTAAGCGGATTTCCTTGCCATTGACCAGACCCGACCGCCATGATTCAGGAATTCCCTGCCACCCATAAATCGCGCCAGCCCAGGATCCAATCAGACTCCCAACCTTATCAGCGGCTTTTCCCATATTGAGTCCGGCAGTCAAAGACGAATCGAAGCCGCGGCCCTCACGCAAAACAAGAACCAGGCACAGCGGCAGTAAAGTTAAAACATAACCCTGAGCCGGACTGGTAACACTCGTCTTATGCCGATGAGAAGCATTTTGACAAACCCATTGCAACAGTTCATCCAAACCAACATCCCACCGTTCGCGAAGGCCCTTAAGCGTTTGTTCAAGCAGTCCGCGTTCAGATTCCCCAGTCTCGCCCCAAAGTCCGGGTGCCGTTTCCCGTAACCGAGTTTCAACTTTTCGGCAAAACTCCTCAGTATCACGCAGGACCAGCTCCGCTTCAGCAACAGGTTCTCCAACGTTCCCAGGTTCCAGCGACAAAAACCGCGATGCCAGATATCCAGCCAGCGCAAGTCCGGTGATCTCACATAAATTTCGGCTTAACAACAAACCGATATCCACATTTAACCGAACACCTGCTTCCGGCCTGTCCCGGTGTATAATCCCTGCCGGAATTCCCATCGTCAGGAATGCCGCGTCTGCCTGATCATGCTCAGCCGCCCGTGGTGGATCTTCCATCAGCGAGCAGATTGATTTATAGAATCCCTTTTCCGGGCGACGGTAAACACCAAAATAATGTTCAGGGCCTCCCGCGCTCAATTTAAGGAGAAGCTGAGAGACTTCCCTCGCGCCCCCTTTTTTATTTTTTAGAAGACCATCAGCAACGGCCAACGCGTTCTGGGTCAGACCCCCGTATAGCCCCTGCATAGTAAACCGCTTAATGCCCTTGCCAATGAAAGGCCGTACATCCTTGAAACCATCCATCGCGCCGAACAACTGCCGAACAGTTTCGGGCTTAATACTTTTTGCGGCGAGACCCATGGCGTCACCCACAGCCATTCCATACCAGCTCCCAACAACCTTGTCCTTAAGAGAATCCACGGCACTTTTCAACACTACATTTAATTATAAAAACAATGGGCTCCGGCGCTGTATGAAACGCGACCTCAAACCGCTATCAATTCCGTTGCCTGATCCTGTTGGGCCAACTCCAGATGGGGTGTACTGCTCCCCAGAGCCTGAAGCGCTGTGATACGGGCTATTTCACTATGGTTATTAGTTTGACTCAAATGCATCAGCAGTACCCGTTCCAGATGTTCATGACTGACGGCGGCCAACAACTCACCGCAAGCCTCGTTGGACAAATGACCCAACTCACCTTTTATTCTCTGCTTCACAGGCCAGGGGTAGGGTCCCACATCCAACATCTCAACATCATGGTTGGATTCCACCAGCAACACATGAGAATTCTTTAATTTCTCGCGAACCTCGTGAGTGACCCTTCCCATATCAGTTGCGTGTCCCAGCTTCCTGTTTTGGCACCGGACCACATAAGCGACCGATTCCCGCGCATCGTGCAAAGTGGCGTAAGGCTCTATCTCCAGTCCATCAATGTGCACCGCTTCACCCGCTCGGATCGTGCTGAATCCGGGAATACTTCCCAACTTTTCACCCGCGCGAACCGTTCCCTCAGTTGCATATAACGGAATACCGTGTTTGCGAACCAGCGGACCCACGCCGCCAATATGATCCGAATGCTCGTGAGTTAAAAATACCGCGTCCAACTCTTCGGGCGTGCGGCCAATAGTCATCAACCGCCGCTTCAGTTCCCTGACACTCAGTCCCGAGTCGATGATAATCTTTGCGACATCAGACTCAAGATAGATGCAGTTTCCTCGACTGCCACTCGATAAAACAGAGAATTTAAAAATGGAATGACCTTTCAATTAAAATCAAAAACCCGGAGGTTTAGGAATATTTACAATTTCGTCCGTCTTGTACTGTTTTTCACACTGACTGATATCCGACTTGACAATAGAATGCCGAAACGCGCCATCAATTTTTAGCCAGCGTTCAATAAGTTCTTTTGAGACACCGCACTCCTGAAGACTTTCCCTTAAGACCTTTCCGCGAATGTCAAAAAGTTCATTAGGGATAAACATGTGCCGATGAACATTTTTCGGGAACCCGCCCGAATAAACTTTTCCTCCACCCATATTTGAAGTCATGAAATCCGTTTGCTGATCTTCGATGACCTTTTGATCAATCCCTTCAAAAAATCCCTTGAGCCAGGGATGTTCATATAACTTATCGTAAAAAAACTTGTGCACTTTCTCCAGGGTGGGTCGACCACCCAGAAGATTAAATAACGAATCGTCCTCTATCTAATGTATCCCTTCTATTCTTCTTTTTGTTGAGGTCCGTTGACCATTGCTAAAATATCCATTAAAAACCGATCATTTACATCGTTGAATTTCGCGGCCACCAGATAACCTTCACCTTCCGAAGAAAGGCAACGAACAACCTCGGCTTTCAGTTG